>JADJXO010000006.1 GCA_016715825.1 Nitrospira sp.
CGACCTCGCTTCGAGAAATTTATTACCGCACGAAACATACGATTAAAAACTCGCATGAAAATACTTTCGACACGCAGGATGAATCCGATCCCGTGATCGAAGATCTCGAAGTGTCCCTTGCCGCGCT
The DNA here is from genome assembly GCA_016715825.1 of Nitrospira sp. NCBI lineage: Bacteria > Pseudomonadati > Nitrospirota > Nitrospiria > Nitrospirales > Nitrospiraceae > Nitrospira > Nitrospira sp. Next base: position 128 of record JADJXO010000006.1, read on the forward strand.
CCGGGAAGAACTGCACGTGCGGGCGGAGAACAGCGGGAGTATCGTCGGGCCGGTGGTCTTTGGGGACGACGGCGATCGGGTCGATTGTTCCAAGCTGGGGAAGGGCGGGTATTCAGTCCCGTCGATTGTCGAACCGGAATATTTGGAGATCCGCCGCTGTGCCGCGGATTTCGTATTGCTTGTCGAAAAGGGAACGCAGTGGAACCGGCTCTCGGAGGACAAGTTCTGGCGGCGCTACAACTGTATTCTCCTGACCGGAAACGGTCAGCCACCGCGTGGTGTCCGTCGCCTGGCACGACGGCTCCATGAAGAATGCAAGCTGCCCGTGTATGTCTTAGTCGACAATGATCCTTGGGGGTACTACATTTACTCCGTCATCAAACAGGGGTCGATCAATCTGGCCTTTGAAAGCCAGCGGATGGCGATTCCAAAAGCCAAATTCATCGGCTTGTCCAGCGCCGATCCCGAGCGGTACGAGTTGCCGCGTAATGTCGGGATCAAACTGAATGAGAAAGACATCGCGCGTGCCAAGGAGCTGATGAACTATACGTGGTTCAAGAAGCCGGCCTGGCAGGCGGAGATCAAGCGCATGTTGACCAGCGGATTGAAGTACGAACTCGATTCGCTGGCGAATAAGGATTTCCAGTACTTGACGAAGAAGTATCTGCCGAGAAAGCTCAAGGAAAAAGACTGGCTGGATTAACCGGCCCCTATCCGTGCCATTATTGAGCCACCACACGTTCGATTCCACGAACCGGCTATGAAGAGCTTGCCTGCCTGGACGGCGCCCCTTCGTGACTGGCAGCAACGCGCTCTGTCCGCGGTCTGTACCCATCAATCCAAAGATTTTCTGGCCATGGCCACTCCTGCCGCAGGAAAGACGCGCTTTGCGCTTCGCGTCGCGCACCAGTTCATGACGAAACAGGCTGCGGTCCGAGTCCTGGTCGTCTGCCCGACGAATCACCTCCGCACGCAATGGTCGGATGCGGCTGGGAAGATGGGGCTACAGCTTGATCCGTCTCTGACCAACGAACAGGCCTCTGAAGCGGCTGATTATCATGGCGCCGTGGTTACCTATCAGCAAGTCTGTCTTGCCCCAGAAATCTTTCAGCGCGTCTGTAAGAGCAAGAAGACGCTGCTCATTTTTGACGAGTTGCATCATGCAGGTGATGGAAAAAACTGGGGGAAGGCCCTGCGCTCGGCGTTTGAACCGGCGGTGTTTCGATTGATCTTGTCCGGGACCCCGTTTCGTTCAGACAACAATCCGATCCCGTTTATTCGATACGAGAACGGAGAAAGCCGGGCGGATTTCGCCTATGGGTATACCGATGCCATTCGCGACAATGTCTGCCGGCCCATTGTCTTTCCGAGCTACGAAGGCGAGCTCAGCTGGCTGTCTGAGGGTCGCGAACATCAGGCGACCTTTGAAGACGGGTTGACGTTCAATAGGCAGCGGGAACGGTTGAAAACGGCGCTCCTTCAAGAAACCTGGCTTGGGCCGGTGATCACCGACGCCCATGTACAACTCACGCGTCTTCGCCAGCAAGAACAGCCGGATGCCGGAGGGCTCATCGTTTGTATGGATCAGGAACATGCACGCTGGGTGGCGGATCTCGTCGGTCGTGTGGCGGGTACAAAAGCAGCCGTTGCGGTGTCCGATGATCCCGCCGCCTCGCACACCATTGAGGAGTTTGCCGGTCATCCAAAACAGCAATGGCTCGTGGCCGTGAACATGGTGAGCGAAGGTGTCGATATTCCACGGCTCCGCGTCGGTGTCTACGGGACGAATGTGATCACGGAAATGTATTTCCGACAGGTGGTCGGTCGGTTTGTTCGGATGCAGGAGGGCTTCCCCAAACCACAGCGGGCGTGGTTGTATCTGCCCAAAGATCCCATCCTGGTGCACTATGCCAAGCAGATCAAGGCAGAGCGGGATCATGTTTTGGAAGACGTCATGCCGCCTGGCCAGCGAGACCTCTTCGGTCGCGTTACGATCTCGACCAATGAATACATGCCGCTCATGGCCGTGGCGAGAATGGATAGCCTGATCGGCGAAGAGGAAGTGCGAGGGGAAACTGATGGAGGCATGGCACCTCAGTCGGCGGTGTCACTCCACCAGCAGAAGCACGAGCTGCGGGATCTTCATCGGTTGCTTGTTAGTGCCGTTTCTCGAACCAGCGGGATGGACCATCGCCGACTCAACGCGGAACTGATCGCCCGTACCGGGAGCCGCGTTGACCAGGCAACGGTCGAGCAGCTTAAGAAACGGATTCAACTATTGGAAAAATGGAAAGAACGTGGGTATGACGGAAAACGGTGACTGATTCTGTGGGAAAAACTACTCCAATGGATGACGGACTCGAAGTCCGGCAAAACGATAAAAATCGCGGTCGGTGGTGACCCATTCACTGCCACTTTCGATTGCCAACGCCGCAAGAAAGGCATCGGGAACCAGGTTGCCTTTCACATCGGTCGTTTCACAGAGACGAGAGAAGATGTCCCAGTGGCGGGGGCCAGGATTGATGATCGTACAATTGGGTTGATTGCGTAGCTCTTTGACGAACACCATGGCTTTCCCCATTGTGCTTGGGGGATGAAAGACCTGCGGGTGAGTGACAACGCGTAGAAACCCGCTCAAGACCAAATCGGCTAGACCATAGGGATGATCGGAGTTGATCAGTTGTTCAAGCCAACGGCGATAGGATGTGTGGTCAGCTGAATCCTCCCGATGGGCATAGACGAGCACATTGACGTCAAGAAGAACCACGAGGTCGCTCCATAACGGCGAGGAGGGCAGCTGAATCGTTCAAATCGACACCAGGGCGAATGCCGCGGCCGGAGACCGTCGTGAGTTTCACCAGTTTTCTGGTGTGCTTGCTGGTGGCCTGACGAGCAAGCGCTTGGCGTAGTGCATCTTCGATGATAGCCGTCAATGACTTACCAGAGTCGTGAGCCAGGCGTTTGGCTGACTTGAGTAGTTGGTCATCCAGTCGAATTGTCGTACGCATGCATCAAAGCATGCCAGCATGACATTAATATGTCAAGAAAGGATGTAGGCAGTGGAGCTAGCACATCATCTGTCCGGTTGAGAGTGGCCCGCAAGGAGGGCCACGATGGCACGGGCGAACGTGCTCCAGGAGGTGCGACGGATGCAATTCGAGGAGCTGTATGTGAGACGACCACGGCGAGAGCTGGCGATGGCCGAGGTGGCGGAACTCTTGGGGGTGACGGAACGGACATTCCGTCGGTGGAGTGCCCGCTATGAAGTGAACAGTGTCGAAGGCCTGGAGGATCGACGGCTGGGCCGCGCCTCTGCTTGGGCGGTCCCGGTCGACGAGACGCGGCGGATGGTGACGGTGTACGCGACTCACTACACCGACTGGAGCATGAAGCATGTTCACGAGCGATGGTGCAGGGAGCATGAGGGACACACGCTCCCATACGTAGACGATGAACCGGCTGCAACGGGCCAGGCAGGTGGCGCGAGCTGTGGGATCTTCATCGGTTGCTTGGTAGTGCCATTTCTCGAACCGGAGGGATGGACCATCGCCGACTCAATGCGGAACTGATTGCCCGCACCGGGAGCCGCGTCGATCAGGCGACGGTCGAGCAGCTCAAGAAACGGATTCAATTGTTGGAGCGGTGGAAAGAGCGAGGGTACGACAGGAAACGGTGAGGCAATCTGCCGCCAACTTCGAGAGTGCGCTATCCGTTGCACGTTGCATTAGGTCTCTCGATACGGTACCAGGCTGTTTTCGATCATTGGGCTAATTCCATTTCTGGAAAGGAGCTGAACCAACGAGTTCATTGACAGGTTCATGTGCGGAGTAGGTCCGATAAATACGTGTTCCAGCTCCAGTTTGGCCTGGGTGATTCGTTGGCCAACCCACTGCAACATCTAGTCGAGAATCGTACGGTTGTTAGTTCCTTGGGCAAGCCTCCGTCTGATCTCATCTCTGAGTAATCCCGCTGTGTGTCCGAGCTCAGCAGAGTCGTTGAAATAGTGGATGTCTGTTGCCCATAGTCCGTGCTCCTTGATGATGTTCTGAATAGCGTCCAAAGTAGTGTAGTGGTACAGCCTACTGGTCGGCGTCAGCGCATAGAGTGCGTCAATAATTGCATTCATATGGTGGAGCTAGAATCGACTTCTTTCTCACGCAGGTACTTGTCGAACACAAATGGCCCGAACGGGAGAAGCGAGGCAAGAAAGGCATAGAAGGAAACCCGATTGCTCCAGCGAAGTGTGGTTCGCAACTGAACCAACTGGGCGACATAGGCTAAGAATAAGATTCCGTGAATTGCTCCGACGACGGTGACGACTCTCGGCATTTCCATCACGTACTTCATCGGCATCGCGATACATAGCAACACGAGAAATGAACTACCTTCAGCCAAGGCGGTTATTCTAAATCGTCGGATCTGGTCCATGAGTATCTAGCGATCCTTTCTGAAATATCTGGGTTTAGGGGTGAGTCATGCCCAGGCTCCGATATTCTCTATGGACCTGTGAATCAGTGTCAATGCGGGTTGGTGGGATAAAAGTCTCATATGTATGCGGGATATAGTAAATGATGCAGTGGGCGCAGCGCATTGAAACCGGAACGGTTATGTCGTCTTGTTCAAGTGCGCAAGTGGGGAATTAGCATAGGGAAAAGTCGAAGATTCAGTACGTATGCGGATCGGTCTAAACGCTGTTTGGCCGTATGGACACTGTCCGAATGCTTCACAAGACGCAAGAGCGTGAGTTTTTCGCACATCACATGCTGTTGCATGCCGCTGGGTGTCAACTCGAAGAAGCTGAAGCAAGCGAGGTTGGCCAATTCAATAGATACCTCGCTGCAATGGTTCTTTTATCTCTCGCCATAGAAGCGTCTGTCTGAATAATATTGAACTACGTGTGTTCAGTGTCTTTATCGATCAAGATAATAAAATCGATAGGGGAATGCGGTGTCCATAGCCGGCCGAGCGCGGTTCCACAACCGACCATTGAACAGTAATGGCTACTCGCACTAAAATGAACAGGCGTATTCATTTGGTCGAGCGAGTGCACAGTTCCATTGGCGTAACGTGTATCGGAGCGGGAAAGTCATTCATTACTGCTTCAGTTTCTTCTCTTCAGGGAGACGCAACTTGAGACCTACATATCTCATCGCCATCCTCACATTGTTTCTCGCGTCGCATGGTCATGCAGCCGGTCCCATGGCCGCGCAAGTATGTAACCAACTCTCGGATCCTTCGTTGGTTTCCGTCCAGGCCACGATGGGTATGGGCCAGGGCTGCGCCTGGCAATGGCCAAACGGTCAAGCGCTATCCATGTACGTGCATATCGAGAAACAAGATGAAGCAGTGGCGTCGATGAAACAGGTGATGGAGACTAACTTAAAGAACCCAGCCTTTAAACAAAAAACCTTTCCAGTCTGCACCGGCGGTGACATGGTGGTCGGCGATTTTAAAAACAAGAGCGGTCCGGGTGGAGCGGGATATACGCGATGTTCTGGGTTCGTGCTGACTTTTGGCTTTCAGGGCGTCGATGCTGAAAAGGAATTACCGAAAGTCGCAAACAAGCTCGCCGGAACCCCCTTCACGAGATAACCATGGCTGTAGAGTCTGCATCATGGTTAGAGGACAGAATGTAATTGCCTGATTCTCTTAATTCCTTCCGCGCTCTGGTAGACCGATCTGCCGAGGTCTCGACTTTTGCCGAACACTTGTCTTGGGGAGCTTGCTCATTCGTGGCCTGTCGACCGGTGCTAGCTCAATATCTGCCAACACACCGCGATGGTCTGATGGCCACAGCGCATCGCCATTGGGGAGGAGACCGGGTTGATCAAACGCCAGGCGGCTGGCGCGCACGACCGGATCCTTTCCGTTTGTTCCATCTACCAGGAAAATAAAATCGACGCGACGATCGGCGGTGGGCCATTCGACGTGGATGTTTTGCCAGACGGTACCGCCGGATATTCCTGGATTCGCAACTCGGAAAGCATCGATCAATCCGGGATCTTTTTGCCATTCAGCAAGAACAGCAGACTGTTCACTAGTGTTCAAATCGCCCATCAGAATCGCTCGTCCCGTTCCTCGATATTCACGAAACACCTCTCCGACTCGTTCGAGTTGGCAGTCATCTCCTTTAGACGTATGGGCTGAAAAGACTTGGACCGGTCCATCTGGAGCGTCGATTGCAGCGCGCAGAAGAATGCGGGGATCCATGCGCCGCTCGCAGCGAGGCAGATCGTAGACTTCCCAGGCTACGATTGGATAGCGACTCAAGATCGCCGGTCCTTCCTTGAAGCCGATGGTTGAAGTGATCAGCCGATCTAGGAAGCGGATCCCGGAAATGTGTTGGGTCGCAGGCTCGAATACCATCTGATACCCAAGGGCCTCGGCGATCCGTTGTGGGACATTGCCATGTTTTCGGCTATCCGATGCCTCCTGAAGCGCGATCACGTCAGGTTGCAGCCGTTGCAGTTCCTGAATGGTCATGTCGAGACGTTCTTCGAGGTGGGTGCCGTTCTCGAAGAATCCCGACCATGGCCCGTCATGGAGTAGGTTGTAGGTGAGGACACGCAGCGCGACCGAATCGTATGTGTTGTCCTCAGCAACAGCCGCAGAATTGAAGCTTACTACTGTGATGACGAGCCACAGGAGGATATACCCGATGCGTCTATTCATGTGTGATGCGCACACCATACGCCTTTGGGATAAACCTTTCCACTGCCAGCTGTACCTAGTGGATAATGAAATTTGGAATGGGCCCTCTCATCCTTGCGTGCCGTTTTCTGCGGATGCTAAGATCACGTCTGTTGAATATTTAGGACTTATTCTGGAAGAGTTATGCCGAATATTACCTTGCTTGTCTCACCCAGCTGCGGAGCCTGTCCCTCGGCGAAGAGCCTGTGGAAACAGTTGCGTGTGAAATATAGCTTTTCCTATCGAGAAGTGGATATCACCACCAAGGACGGTCAGGAATTGGCGGATCGCCATTCGGTCCGAGCCGTGCCTGCGACGATTCTCGACGGAAAGCTGACGTTCGTCGGAGTTCCGAGTCGGGAGAGCGCAGAAAAGGCCCTTCAACTGAAGATCAAACAGAGAGAAGGGTAGGAAGTGATGGACGAAGACGATAACGAGCTCCCGGATCTTCTTCCTCTCATTGCTAAGGGGCCACCGCCGGACTGCCCGATCTGCGGCGATCCCATGTCGTTTATCGACGGCGATTGGGCGTGCGTCGATTGTAACGGCGAGCTCTTGGGACCAGAGACCGGCTGATCGTGTCGTTCGTCGCTCGCTGTTCGTGAAGCGTTAATCAGAAGAGAGAACACAATGCCAGTGTTCACACGCTTTACATGTCACGCTTCACGAAATACGCGTTAGATGTTGCGAGTCATCACCGGGCGCTTTCACCCTGTTCTCGAAACCGCTCTTGTCGATCATCTCACGCGTGCCAAGGCTACCGATCCTCTTGCACCGATAGGCATCTTCGTTCCCTCCACATCACTCGCTGACCGTCTTCGCACGCTCCTGTCCGTCGAACAGGGGGTGTCCTTCCTGAATCTTCACATACTGACCTTTCATCAATTAGCTTTGAGGCTGGCCGGAGAAGTCTCGGGTCGTTGTCCATTGCCGCGTCTAGTAGATGAGTTGTTCTTTGAGCAATTGGTCCGTCACATCGTTCGCAGCAAGCTGTCCAGCCAGGTTCCGCTACAACGAATCGGGCAATCCTCTGGAACATGGGGAGCGCTCTGGGCGACGATTCGTGATTTGCGGGATGCCGATGTCGATCCAAAGCAGGTATGGCAAAGTCTCGGAGAAGGGTATTTTGAGGAGGACGACCAGGAGTGGCTCGGGGCCCTGATCTCGCTCTACGCGGCCGTGAAGGAAGCCGGCAGAACGCTGGAGGCTGGAACGCAAGATGATCTGGCGGAGGTGCTTCTTCCGTTGATCCCGACCGTTTCGTTCCTCCGGTCGTTGAAGCACGTGTTCTATTATGGGTTTTATGATCTCACGCAGGTACAGCTGTCTTTCTTTGGAGCCGTCAGCCGAACCAAGGACACAACGTTGTTTTTCCCACTGGAGGACGATCCTGCCTATGCATTTGCCCGGCGGTTTTTCGATCGGTCCATCCAGCCGTTGATCCTGCAGGACGAGGCGACGATTCGGTTGGAGCAGGAGTCCACTCACGGAGCGGAACATCCCCTCCAGCTCACTCTCAGAAGTGTGATCGGTGTGGAGGAAGAATTGGCAGTCACCTGCCGCACGATCCTCGATCTGGTTGAAACCAACGGCTATCGGTTCGACGAGATTGGCGTCACTGCTAGGACTGTCGACCCATACAGCCCGTTTCTTCAGTCGCTCTTCGATCGCCATCGGATTCCCTTCCAGACGACCGCATCGAGACCGTTGATTCACGAACCGATCTGCAAGCTCGTGCTGCAACTGGCTTCCCTCCCGTTAAGTGACTTCTATCGCGGGTCAGTTCTCGATGTGGTGACATCCCCACTCTATAAAACTGACCTATCCGACGACCTGTCGGAGTCGTATCGCCCAGACCTATGGAAAGTGCTGGTTCAAGCCCTCCATATCACTCACGGGGTTGAGGAGTGGAGGCGGTTGGAGCGGGCCAGTCACGCCGCATTGATCGTGGAGGAAGATGAGAGCCCAATCGGCTCACTTGCAATTGCGACGGGAGTGATCGATCTCCTCTGGCAGGTGGTCTCACAACTCATGGAAGACTGCTCGCACCTCCCTTCGCGAGGCACGATCAGCCAGATGGTTACGGCTTATCGGACTCTTGTCGAGCGGCGTCTGCGGCGGCCGGAGGGCGCAGAATTACCTGCCGAGAGTGCACAGATGGTTCACCGACCGCTCGTATGGGATGCCATCGATCATGTCTGGGCCACACTTCTGGAATTGGAGCCGCTCACCGAGGAGATGACCTGGGCGGAATTCGTGGAACTGCTGACGCACACCTTCGAACGAACAAGAATTCCTCTCCGCGATGGTTCTCCGCATGGAGTGATGGTGCTCGACGTGATGGCAGCTCGCGGGATCCCATTTAAAGCGCTATTCGTTCTCGGCCTGAACGAGAAAGTGTTCCCGCGGTATATTCGGGAAGATGCCTTTCTGAGGGATCGTCATCGGCGTGTGCTCGATGCCACGCTTGGATTCAAAATCGATGAAAAATTAACAGCTTATGAGGAAGAGATGCTGCTCTTCCACCTGCTCTGTCAAGCCACCAGTCAGAGGCTGTACCTCTCCTATCAACGGGCCGATGAAACCGGACGGATGCTGGCGACCTCTTCCTATATCGAAGACGCTCGCCGGCGGTTCGGTGCTCATGAACAACCGATTGAGGTGGTACCTCGCCGTGTGACTGATCGAGTAGTGCAACGGCCGCTGATCACGAGGTTCTTACCACCTCCAGAACTGACTCAATGGATGGCCTTGAACGGGCAAAACCCTATCGAATTGGTCCAAGCGCTCGGGCGTGACGTCGCCTCCTTCCAACATGCCCACGCGGCGCTGGATCGCATCGAAGAGGAAGGGAGTAGGCTGAATTCGTTCGATGGAATGGTCGGAGCGGTCGAGTCCCATTGGACGCGGCTTATGGACCGGGGTGTGGCTCCAACACCGATCGAACGGTATGCGCGCTGTCCCTTTCAATACTTTGCCTCAGATGTGCTGCGACTTGAGCCGGGCCGTCGTTCGATTTCGCAACAACCTGATGCGGCGCTGGTGGGGACGCTCTGCCACGCCGTATTGCGTCGGTGCTACGAACAACTTGTGCAGTCTGGATGGCCGGGTGTACAAGCCACGGACGAGGTAAAGAAACGAGCGATCTGCATATCGGTTGAACAGGTCGCAGCGGACCTCGAAGCGGAATATCGAACCGGTCATTATCTCCTGTGGGAGTTACAGAAAGACCAGATCGTGACGCTTGTCACTGCGGCTGTCGAGGCAGACGAAGCGGCGCAGGCCGAGCATCCGTACCAACCGATTGCTTTTGAAGTGGATGGGGAAGGGGCGATCCCCGATATTTTTGACGGAGCATCATTGAAGGTCCGTGGTCGAATCGATCGCCTTGATCGACACCGACACTCCGGAGCATTGCGCGTGATTGATTACAAGTTCAAACTCGGTTCGGTTATGAAACCGGAAGATCGCAATCTGACACAGTCTGCGGTTCGTGGGTCTCGGATGCAGCCACCGTTCTATAGTTGTCTCGCTGTCTCTGGGCAGCCCACGGCTCGTCATGTCCAATTCCTGTTTCTTGCACCTACGTGGCCGAAGCCGATAGATCGTTCGTCGTTTGATCCACCATCGTGGGCATCAGAGATCGGGAGGCTGATCCAACAGTCGATCAAGACCGTGATCGATGGGGTCCGGGCTGGGCGATTCTTTATCCTCCCGGACGGCTATTGCGACACGTGTGAGTTCCGTGTGATCTGCCGGAAAGAGCATACTCCGACATGGTGGAGGGCGTATCGAGCCATCGAGCCGAAAGAGTTGAAGATGCTGCGTACGCAGAAGGTCAACGATGCATAACGATTTGCTCATCCCGGATCGCGCGGCCCGAGAGTCGGCTGAGACGACCTTCGACCGCAACGTTGTGGTCGTGGCGGGTGCAGGGACCGGCAAGACAACCCTGTTGGTCAATCGTCTCGTCCATCTGCTGATGAAGGCACCGGCTCCGGTGTCGATTACGCAGGTGGTGGCGCTGACATTCACCAATAAGGCGGCAACCGAGATGAAGGTGCGGTTGCGAGAACGGCTGACCGTCCTCGCCCATCCACAATCCGATTCGTTGCGAGCAACCGACGGAGGGGCTGTTTCGAAGAGCGATCTCCAAGAGCGGTATGGACTGACCAGTGAGACGATCGCGGTGCGTGCCAAGGCCGCATTGCGCGAATTGGAGAAAGCGCAGATCGGCACACTTCATAGTTTTGCGGCTCACCTGCTACGACTCCATCCGTTGGAAAGCGGCGTCGACCCTGATTTCAAGGAAGATGATGGCCTGCGATTTGAAGAGCAGTTTACGGCGGCATGGGATTGCTGGGTCGATCAGGAATTAAACCGCAACGGCCGACACCACTCGGTCTGGCGATCGATCTTGTCATCGGTCACGCTCGATGCCGTCAGGTCGTTGGCCTGGTCCTTGTGCAGTGAATTGATCGATCTTGATGCGATGCAGAAACAACTTGCTTCGACGGCGATATCGCCGGCTCTGTCGGATTGGATGCAGCTCATGGGAGTACGAGCCGACCAGCTGTTGAACGAACACGACAGGCCGAAGCGCCGTAAGGTGGAGCAGATGCTGGCTGCTGCGGCTTCTGTGCTGAACCTTGTGGCAAGCAAGGGGTTGGCGGGCCGGCAAGATGTGCCAATCGAAGAACGAGGATGGCTTGACAAGGACCTTGGGAATGCGGTGGCTGGATGGGAGAAACATGATTTCAGAGAGGCGGGTGGCCTTATCGAGATCGCGCAACAGCTTCTGACGGTCGACCACGCATTCTTGAATGACCTTCTGCAACTCCTTATCCCGCTGGTGCGGAACATCCGAGAAACGTTTGTTCGACAAGGCTGGCTGTCTTTTGATGGGTTGTTGGCCCGGGCGAGGAGGTTGCTTTTTGAACACCCGACCGTCCGTGAGCGGATCAAACGAGAATATCGTGCCTTGTTGGTCGATGAGTTTCAGGACACGGACCCGACGCAGTACGAGATTATCCTGGCGGTTTCCGAGCGTCAGGGAACACAAGCGGCTCGATGGCAGGAGATGGTCCTCGAACAGGGGAAGCTGTTCATCGTGGGAGATCCGAAACAGTCGATCTATGCCTTTCGGCGAGCCGATATTGAAGCCTTCGATCGAGTCGTGGAGAAGGTCATGTCGGAGGGTGGAATCGCGCAGGCCTTGACGACGAACTTCCGTAGTGATGGCGCGGTCTTGGAGCCGGTCAATGAAACGTTCGATCGGCTCTTTGAGCGACGTCCGCTTGTCCAGCCGGCGAACGTGCGGTTAGAGGTACGCCCTCAGCGGAAACCAACTTTAGTCGAGCCAGGTGTTCGTCTCTGCGTGACGAGGCCGGATGGTGAGGACGAACCGTTCGACGCAGCAGGTGCGACGCGAGCTGAAAGCGAAGTGCTGGCTCGCTGGTTGGCTGAGGAGGTGCTCAGTCATCCCATGGTGAAGCCGGGTCACGTGGCGCTGCTGTTCAGGAAACTGACGCAGGCCGATGCGTACCTCGATGCATTGCGGCGGCACGAGATTCCCTATGTGATCGAAGGTGAGAAGCATTTTTACCGCCGCCAGGAAGTGATCGATTTCGTCAATCTCCTGCGTGTTTTGGACCATCCGCATGATGAAATTGCGGTGACAGGCCTCCTTCGTTCGCCGCTCGGAGGGCTGACGGATCGAGAACTCTATGAACTCAAGGAGGCTGGGCATTACAACTATCTCCTGGCAGACAATCTGAGGATATGGCCTCATGTCCGGGCCGATGCCGTCCGGCGACTGTATGAGCATCTGCTGTGGCTCCATCGAGCCATCCCTGTTGTGCCGCTGGCTGAGGCGCTTGATCTGGTGTTCGACCGATTGCCCGTCCTTGATTTGGCCGCTGCGTCGCTCCATGGGGAACAGGCTGTGGCCAATCTACTGAAGGTGAAGCAGACAGCCGCATCGCTCGCTGACCGACCGCACATGACGCTGAGTGGCTTCGTCGATTTGATGATTGCTCGACTCGAGGAACAGCCGGATGAGTCTGAAAGCCTCCTGGCCGAAGAGTCACTCGAGGCGGTGCACGTGCTGACGATTCATAAGGCCAAGGGGCTTGAATTTCCCATCGTCGTGCTGCCGGGTCTGCATCAAGGGAGTGGGCGTGAGCGGAGCGCGCCGCAGGTCTCCTATGATTGGTCGAGCGCAACCTATGGGCTCTTCCTCGGTCGGCATCGATCGCTTGGTTCACTGCTGGTCCAACACAAACTTCGGCTACGGGAAGATGCCGAACGTCGACGGGTGCTGTACGTCGGGATGACGAGAGCAAAAGAGATGCTGCTTTTGTCCGGCGGAGTCACGGCCCGTTCCGTCGGTGAAACGGTCTTCGAGCTGTTGCGCAACATCGGGACAGGAGAGATCGGAGATCGATCGACTGAAGCCTTGACCATCGGAGCTAGTAGGATTCCGCAACGAGTCGTCACAGCACCGGAACGAAAACGGCCTCGGCGACGTGTGGATGGGGTAGCCGGCGAGACGTCGATCGACCCACAAGAGATGGCTCGTCTATGGGAGGTGAGGACCGCTCGATGGAAAGAAACCGGCGAGCGCATGCATCATCTGACGCCAACGAGTCTGGACCAAGGGGAAGACTTCGTTCGAGGTGAGCTGATCGCAGTTCGACAGGATCCGGCTATTGGTCGCCTAGTCGGGGTAGTGACTCATCGCCTGCTGGAACGATGGGATTTTTCACGGGATCCCTCCGGGTTATCGGATCAGGTCAGCTCCGTTCTTCTGTCGGTCCTTGGCCCTGCCGAACAAGCCTATACTGAGATAGTCGAGGATGATGTGAAGAAGCTTCTCTTAGTCTTCGGTCGATCGGACGCCTATGCACGCCTGCAATCATCTCACATCCTCGGTCGTGAAGTTCCGTTTATCATGCCGTGGGGTGAGCGACAGGTAATGGAAGGAGTCATGGATCTCCTCTACCGGGTTGAAGGGGAGCTGTGGATCGCCGACTACAAGACGGATGGGGTTTCGTCGGATCAGGCGGCGGCTCGCGCCGAACGGTACCGAACGCAAAGCGAAGTCTACAGAGCCGCTGTGAAACAGGGACTGGGGGCCGAACCACGGTTCCATTGCCTTTTCCTGCGGTGTGGCGTTGCCATAGAATTGTAAGTCTTGTGGACTCTCAAAATGGCTCGACGAGAACCGATCTCCTCTGAAGCCTTTGCCGCGTTGGTCCAACAGGCTATTGCGGATCTTCCGCCTCCCTATGCCAAACTCGTGGAGTCCATTGCCGTCGTCGTAGAAGAAGAGCCGCCAGAGGATGTCTTGCGAGACCTAGAGCTGGATGAGAAGGATGATTTACTGGGTCTCTATCAAGGCCAATCGCTCGTAGATGACTCGTTCTTCAGGCCGGGCGGTGAGCCACCACCACGGATTTCCATCTATCGTGGACCGATCCTCCGGATATGCGAAAGTCCGGAGGAGGTGGTGCAGGAAGTGTATGACACGGTGGTGCACGAACTCGGACACCATGTCGGGCTGGATGATGATGAAATGCCTTACTGAAGAGCCTCGGTCAGAGCTCTTAAGAGTACACAGGCTTTTGCCTGGCTCGCTGGTAGCCCAACAGGAGCATGATTATTCCGATCAGTATCATCGGCAGGGAGAGAATCTGCCCCATGGTAATGGGGCCGAAGATGAAGCCGAGGTGTTGATCCGGCTCACGGAAGAGTTCAACGATCAGTCGGCTGGTACCGTACCCGGTCACAAAGGTCCAGAAGATCGTACCAGGAGGAGTCGGACGTCGATCGATCCACCACAAAACTGTGAACAGCGTGAGCCCTTCCAGCATGGCTTCGTATAGTTGTGAAGGGTGGCGACAAACCGGACCTCCGGTCGGGAAGACCATGCACCACGCAATGTCGGTCGACCGACCGAAGAGTTCGCCATTGATGAAATTCCCTATCCGACCGAACCCCAACCCGATCGGGGTGACGGAGGCCGCTAGATCCGCGATCGTGTAGGCTGGAATCCGGTGCCTACGGCTGAACCAGATCAGGGCGACGATTGTTCCGATGAGCCCGCCGTGGAAAGACATCCCTCCCTCCCAAACTGCGAGCAATTTCAGAGGGTTCTCGATGTAATAGGAAAAGTTGTAGAAGAGCGTATACCCGATCCGTCCACCCAAGAACACGCCGAAGGCCGCGTAGACGACCATGTCATAGATCTGGTCCTTCCGGATTTCCATCCCCTTGCGGCTCACCTTGTGCTGAATCAAGAAGTAGGCCGCCGTCAGGCCGATCAGGTACATCAGCCCATACCACCGCAATTGAATGGGACCCAGAGCAACAATGACGGGATCGATATTTGGGTACGGTATCGAGGCTAGTGAACTCATGTATTCTCTGTCAGGACTGTGCTCCGACTGGCATTGTTCGGATTCTGAACAGATTCAGAATGCCATGGTGATAGGTGCCTTTTCTGTGATCCATGGGGCAGCATTGCCGACGGATCATACGGGGGCTCACGGATCAATGCAAGCGGGTCTACGATGAACAGGATGATTGAGACAGAGTCCTGGGAAAACCTTGCCTACAAATGATTTCCCAGGATCAAATGTGTAGAAGTGTTGGATTTCTGAAACGACTGTGCCTTCCTCTGTCGAGAAAAAGAGACCCAATATTTGTCACTTCTAATCCGCGTGGGTCGCCTCGTTGATTTTCCGAGGAAATTGCCGACCGTTAGCCATGACCCCTGCTGGCACAAAGCATGCTGATACATGTTCATCAGAAGCACATTTGGATGGTTGTCCGCTACATCATAACCATTATGAGGGAGGTTCACCATGTCGGAGCAGGGGAAGTACGTCGCCAAGGCAGCTGCATTCATCGCCGGTGGAGCCGTCGTCGGAGCGGGACTGGGGCTCCTCTTCGCTCCACAGACCGGGTCTGATGCCCGTCGAAATATCAGCCGGTATGCTCGGAAGGCACAGGCCCAGACCAATCGGTGGGGAAGAGCAGTCAAGTCCGGTGTGAAGGTCGCGTTTGACCACAAGCCACCGATTGTCAACAATTGCGAAGAGCAGATTCCACATCTCGCGGCTGTTATGAACTGATTCCCACCGATGATCATCGGTGGCAGATCCACCCGTTGTGTCCCTCCTCCGTTGCGGCTGGATCTGCTATCGATGGTCCGCGGGGATCTGAATGCTGATGGCACCGGCGAGATCGCCTGCCTGAGCGCCCTCCCTTGGGTAGCCGGAGATGTCAAGGATCCCTTTCGGGTTTCCGTGGCACATCAAGCAATCTTCTGAATAGTAAATCGGCATCATCGTTCTGAGTAACCGTCCACCGTTGACCCATTCGACGATCGGCATGGTTGAGGTCGGTTGGTGGGCAAGTCGCGTTAGGACCGTTTCCTCGTACGCGTCGGGCGAGTTTTGCAGGTTTCTTGGATCGAGAGTCGTCTGTTTTATGGTGACCTGCGATTGCTTGGAAAATTTCCGTGCAGCTTGGCTCCCGAAGGTGGCCGGGATAAAGTTCTTATATCCGATCCCTCGTTGATTGATCACAAATTGCGCATCCGCCACGACCTCCTTACTGGCGTGGAGCAGTCGCATCAACAGATTTCGTGTGGGGGGAGGCAATGAGGAGGCGGAGCTCTTCAGGTCGATCTGTGACTGGCGGAAAAATTCATTGAGGACCAGCCGCTCAAAGTCATCGGGTGAAAAACCTTTCTCGCCTTTCCGTGGATCGTTGATCAAGGGTTGGTGTTGCTCGACAACGACACGTCCGGCGTCCAGAAAGGTCGCCAACAGTTCAGCCGTTCGCTCAGTCTCCTTCTGAGCAGTCTGTGCCCAGCCATCCGGTGTGGAATGGAGGAAGGCACACAGCAAACCAGCCGAAAGGAATCCCTTCAAGACTACGAGCATATACACCTCCGCCTTGTCATGAGTCCTCCGCCAAGCGGCATTGCCCCTGATCATAATGGTCGGGCACCTGTGTGACTTCGAGCGGTAACCCTTCCGCGGTGGCTCGCCTGGTGGGGGCGTATTCTTCATCGATCCAGCGCGTTCGCATCTGGGTCAATCGTCCAGATTCCTCGAGCCGAAAGAGCAGGTTGTTGAGGAACCATTGTAATTGCCGATGCTCCTCGTTCGTGACGATGGAGAGGTCTGCGTGGGTCAGCAGCAAGGGGGTGCCGTCGGTGCGTGTCAGGAGGTGCCAGTCCTGCCAGACCCGCTTCGTCACGTACTCCAGAATGGAATGTTCCGAGAGGATGACATCGATCGCGGGGTCTTTGGTTTCAATAGCAGCCGGAATCGAATCACAGATGACCAGGCGAATGCGGTTGAGGTTGGCTTGAGCGTAGAGGTGAGCGGATCTCCCTTTTTGGACGGCCACCGTCAACCCGGCAAAGCTTTCTTGAACAGCGGCAAGGGAGTTCCGATTCCTCTCTTGGGTTCGGAATTGAGCCCACAGGCGCTCGGACACGTTGGGCCGTTGGATGATAGCAGCGATTCCGTCATTGCGGAAATAGGGAGCTGAAAACCACAAGCCCGTCGGCCTTGTCCCGGGAACGGTCCCGCTCACGGACGAAACAAATAGATCGAGCTGCCCCTCACTCATCCGAATGAACAAATCGGGAAAGCGGGTGACATGCAAGGTTGGAACGATCGGATGTGCGCTGTGACAGTGTACGGTCAATGCGTCGGCCACTTCCCGGATCAATTCAATATCCAAACCGGTGACCCGAATGCCCGCATCGGTGTACACCGCAGGGAAAATGAACGGGCGAAACGGTTCTACGGCGATCCCCACACGCAATCGTTCACGGGCACAGATGGAGGACAGCTCATCACGGTTCAGCGGCCGTATGGTCGTCACCGCATCGTAGATCAGTCCGCAGCCCTGCAACAGCAGCATGCCCACGAGGCAGATGCTCCAGCCTTGCCAGCCGACAAGCTTCCGTTTCTCACTCATGTGAGGGACTCATCTGGGCTGTCCGATCAATGCCATGGCGCGTGCCCCATCACAGTCTGATTCCGATCGTGAACAACCATTGTTCTGAGAGATCGGACAGGCCTTTAAAGTGGATTTCAAACCGAGTGTACTGGAGTCCCATGTCGACTGAAAACCCACGAGCGACCGGAAATCGCACGCCTACCTGTCCGCCATAGAGATACCCCGGGGAATCGGCGTCTCGGCCTGGAAGCGTGCCACCGAACAAGGCTCCGACGTAGGGTACCGCTCGATCTTCCAGTGGGCCGAAGAGGACATGCCGAATGACTCGATTGATCGGTGCGGTCTTGGGAAAATCGAGCACGTCGATGAAATTGTTCCAACGGGGGTTTAGGAACAAGGAATGTTGGTCCGTCACGAACGCAGGAGTATGGTGGCTGTAGTATTGATAGACCGTCCGCATCTCCAGAGGTCCGTATCGCAGGGCGGTGATGCCTACCTGAGCCGCGATGACTCTGGTTTTCGGTGCAAAAGTGCGCTGGTTGAACGAGATATCGAAGTTCAGGGGACGGAGCGGGAGAATATCGAGCACCGCCTCTTGCCCCGCTGCTGCTGGCGGCAGCGCCAGGGCGAGAATGACTGTACCGAGTAGGAGACGAGAGATGGGCGTGCTCAGGAGCGTACCTCTCTTGCGACCGTCGTTCCAGTCATTTCAAGCCCTGTACAGGCACATTGTAACGCAACATCTCTTCGTTTGCAGAGCACCGGGCTGCACTGTTGGCTTATGGCGAGGGAGCCTCTATCGCCGAGTCACGAGAAGAAGCGTACAGTGTTGGGCAGGAGTCGTGTAGGCTATTGTCTTCGCAGACGTCCGGCTGGAAGGCAGTCGGCTGTGCCAGTTCGACACAGGTCGTCGCATATATGGGCAGGCCTGGGCCGGTACGAGGCCCTGATAAAAGAGGCTGTGGGGACGGGTTCGCTATGCTAAAATCCGCCTTCTTGCCGGAGTGGCGGAATAGGCAGACGCAAGGGACTTAAAATCCCTCGGACTCACAAGGTCCGTACCGGTTCGATCCCGGTCTCCGGCACCAGGTTCAGCGCGTAAAGACGAGTCAACCAGGCCTCGTCTGGTTTTTTGACCTTCAACGTACCGAAAGAGGGATTCATGATTGGCAAGAAAGGAATGATCATTATCGCGAGCGCGGTTCTAGGGGTTGCAGCCCTTATCGGGGGGGCATGGATTGTGACCGCGCCACCGGACAACGTCGAACCTTGGAAGGAGAAGCAATGTAAGGAATACGTGGAAGAGTTGGACGCGCTTAATCGGTACAAAATGTTCTGGTCGTTTGTCCAACAACGCCTCGCGTTTAATGACTGTTTGAAAAAGGCGGATGAAAGCGGGCAGAAGCCGTAGATCGGGCGAAGACTGATAGCCTCGGTTTTCTGTGCAGGGTACAGACCAGTTCTAGCTATCACATCGTAGTGCTTCACATCTAGGGATGCTCATTAGTGATAATGGTTTGAGGCTAGCGCGGTCAGGCTGGAATGTTGTGGGCGGGAAGAAGTGATCGAGTATGGGAGTAGAAGTATGACTCCATCACAGAGCTACGCTTTCCTGTCCACACTTCCAACATTTCGAAAATTGGCTCTCGTGATGTTCCCCACATCCGGCGCATATCCAAGCGTCAGGGTTTGAGGGATGCGAGATCAATTCTTCGTCGAGGACTTGCCGCGCCCGATAGGCGTCCTCGTCTTGGATGACCCAGAGTTCCGGGAAAATCTCTGCAAAGGGAATCTCTCCGGCAAGTCCGGATAACCGTTGATTCTTGATCATGCACCGGATGCCGGCCTGCTCAAGCCGCTCCTTGCGCATCTCGACGTCGATCAAATTCTGGGAGACGAAGACTGTTCTCATTGAGAACTCTCCAAGATAGTTGAGCTTGGTTACGCCAGGCGTGGTCAGGTCCTGTGCTCGGACGGTCCAGCGTTTTGGTTCATCGCAAGGCTAACCCTCACACAACTTCACCAAACCGTCTGTTTGGCTCATAGTGGTCCTCCATGCATCATCTCCTGTGCTACACTTGGACCATGTCCAAAAGTTTTCACACGCCTCATTGTTTAACATGCGAGAATCACTTCAAGATTACAGAAAGGCTGCCACCTCTAAGGCGTTGGATGGCCGATCTACGCTTTTGGTCTCGTCATCATAGCTGTATTATGCAGCTACCCGTGCGCTGGTTTGGAGGGTAGCTTTATAGAAGCGTCGCTTGAACTTGTTTCACTAGCCGTGGGCATCACTTCTTAAAAATCAGCCTTGGCTCCGTCATATCTCCCATCGACACCGCGACGAGTTCCCATCCAGCTGCGCCAAATTCGTTCAACTTGGTTTGCATATTCTGAGTGTCGGGAAGGACCTCGATGATCCGATACTGAAACCGTTTCGGCTCCTGCGCCTTGACGGCAAACGGTTGGCCCAGAAGGAGCACCATTCCTAAGGCCCCAAGGCTGAGAGTAGCTATCGCCCACGCGACTGAGATTCGTATGGTCAGCATAGGTCACCTCATCTAGGTTGTGGATCAAGGATGCGCAACTCGCCAGTTCTTCCCGATGCCTAAGTCAACTTTAAGCGGCACGGACAAGCCTAATCGTGTACCGACACCTTCCATTTCCTCCTTCACCAGCCGTGTTGCTTCCTCCAGGTCATGGTCTGGTACCTCGAAGATGAGTTCGTCGTGAACTTGGAGGATCATCTTCACGCGTGGTAGCTCTTCGTGGAGTTTCCTGTGCACGTTGATCATAGCTACTTTAATGAGGTCTGCGGCGGAACCTTGAATGGGGCTGTTCACTGCCATGCGTTCGCCGAAGCCACGTTGTGCTGGATCGCCACTTTGTAGCTCAGGAATCGGCCGTCGCCGGCCTAGGATGGTCGTGGTGTAGCCCTTCTCTCGGCCTTCGGCGATGTTCTGATCCATGAGGGCTCGCACCGCTGCAAATTTTTCGAAGAAGGTGTCGATATATTTCTTAGCCTCGGCCTGGGAGACGTTCAGGTTCTGTGACAGGCCAAATGGACTGATGCCGTAGACGATGCCAAAAACCACGGTCTTGGCGGCACGGCGCATATCTCTGGTGATTTGATTGGAAGGGAGGCCGAAGATCTCCATAGCCGTGGCCATGTGGATATCCTCTCCTTTTGTGAACACATCTAGCAAACGGGGATCGTGCGAAAGATGGGCAAGGATGCGTGGCTCGATCTGGCTGTAGTCTGCGCAGAGGAGTTCATGGCCCTTGGGGACAATAAACGCTTCTCGGATGCGCAGGCCATACTCCCCTTTGACAGGGATATTTTGGAGATTAGGATCGGTGGATGAGAGGCGTCCGGTGGCGGCGACGGTCTGGTTCAAGGAGGTGTGGAGCCGTTTCGTCTCAGGTCTGACGAGTTCGGGTAGGGCATCGACGTAGGTCGACTTGAGCTTGCTGAGACTTCGGTAATTGAGAATTTGTGCGGGCAGCTCATGATGCGTGGCGAGTTGCGTCAAGGTATCTTCATCGGTAGAGTACCCGGTCTTTGTCTTGCGGATGGGCTTCAACCCGAGTTTGTCGAAGAGGACCGTCGCGAGTTGTTTGGGTGAATTGATGTTGAACTCGCCGCCGGCGATTCCGGCGATGGTCTCTATCATGCGATCGAGTTCTCGTTCGAGTTCCTGGCTCAATCCGTGGAGCCCTTCGACATCCAGGAGGAATCCATTCCGCTCGATGTCAGCCAAGATCGGCACAAGCGGCATTTCAACGTCGGTGAACAGCTTCCAGCTCCCTTGATCTCGTAACTGTTCTGTCAGGATCGGGCTGAGCTTCGGCAAGGTGCTTGCAGCAGTTGTTGCCGTTTCACGTGAACCGGTATCAGCCTCGAAGAGCGACCGTGTTCGGGCCTGCTCGTGGCTTCGCGAGCTCAATCGTTCCCCCAACCGTTCTACTGCAATTGTCTCAAGGCTATGGTCACGGCGATTCGGATTCAGTAAATAGTCCCCGACCATCGTGTCCATGTAGGGCGGGGCCAGGTTGACGCCGATTCGATGGAAGGCCAGCAGGGTGCTTTTGAGATCGTGCACAACTTTGGTCCTGTGTGTCTCGTGGAGGAGTGGGAGGATCGGTCGCATGAAGGTGTGCACATCGATCGGAATAAAGGCCGTTTGGCCTTCGGTGGAGAGGGCCAGGCCGAGCACGTCTGCGTGAACGCCTGGTTGGCCGGCCAACAAACAGTGCACGCCGAGCGGCGTCTTTTCCGATAAACTACTGACAAATTGTTGTGCCGTCGCTTCATCTTCGATGATGATGGCATGTGTCTTCGAGTCCGATTGCGTCGGCGATGCTTTGAGGCTCTTGAGCAGCGACGTGAATTCGAGCTCCCGCAGCAGCTCGGTCAAGTGCGGTTCATGTGGTGGTTGGATTCGGTAAGAGTCCGGATGAAATTGAACAGGACTCTCCGTATCGATCGTTGCGAGTTTCCGGCTGAGCCGCGCATTTTCTGTCTGATCAGTAAGGAGCGTCTTGATGCGAGCGGGTGCGACCTCGTCGAGGCGACGCAGTAGTTCCTCGATCGTGCCGAACTGCGTAATCAGCTTTATCGCGGTTTTCTCGCCGATTCCTTTTACGCCGGGAATGTTGTCGCTGGCATCTCCCATCAGTCCCATGACTTCGACTACACGTCCAGGCTCGACGCCGAACTTGGCAATACATTCCGACTCGCCCGACCATTTGTCTTTCACGGGATCATAGATGCGCACGTGGGGCGTCACAAGTTGGAGCATGTCCTTATCGCCCGTCACGATCACGATATCGTAGCCCGCGTGTTCTGCTTGTCGGGCCAACGTGCCGATCAGATCGTCCGCTTCATATCCAGCCTGCTTCACGGCCGGAATGTTCAGCGCCTCCACTGCCTGATGAATGTACGGAATCTGCGCTTGCATACCGTCCGGCATCGGCGGACGCTGTGCCTTATACTCCTTGAATTCCTCATGGCGGATTGTTGGGCCTTTTTCGTCAAAGGCGACCGCAAGACCGTCCGGCTTGTGTTCGCGAATAATCTTGAGGAGGGTCGTCAGGAATCCGTAGACGGCGTTGGTTTGGAGGCCTTTTGAATTGTTCAAGGCCGGTAGGGCGAAGAAGGCGCGATAGATATAGGCGCTGCCGTCGATCAGGTAGAGGGTTTTTCTTGACTCTATTGCATCAGACATGGAGGAAGTCTTTCCTCAGAGTTGGTGAATGTTCAGAAACAGGCGTTTACGGTTGTTGAGGCGTGATCGGGAAGAGTAAGGAGTTTGCACGTTCACGGTTGTGGCGCAATTGTGAGCGGTGGCTTGCCGAACTTCTGACGCATATTGTTGATGGTGTTCAGCACCGCCGGTTGGCCGATCATCCTCGCCTCTAACCTTCGCTTGCCCGGGAAATCCAGCATGGTTACACCGATCAACATTGTGAGAATGCCTTGGCCCGGTAAGAATAACATGAGGAATCCGGCGAACAAAAAGATGGCTCCAACCACATTCTTTGCAAAGTGACCGAATAGTCGAAGTACTGGGTGGTGATTTTCCATCCAGCGGCGTGGAACCCGAGTGTCGAAAAAATCTGTTGGAAGCCGAACGAGGATGAACGGGATGGCGATCAGCGATCCGACAAAAAAGACGATCGAAAGCACCGTCAAGGTCACGAGCGTTTCAGTTGAGACGTACTGTTGAACCGTTGTTAGTAGCCAATCCATCGGGCGGCATCCTAGCATGGGCCTGCGCGCCCCTCAAGGCGAAGCAAATGCGAGGTCTCGTATTTACGCAGTTCGGTCTGGTCGCTATAATCATCGGGCCTGTAGCGGAGACAAGAGTCTCTAGTGTAGTGTCCTATGCGTTCCTTCACCTTCCGTTCATGGTGAGCCTATCGAACCATGAACGGAACAGCTTGCGGTTGTTCGCCCTTCGACAAGCTCAGGACGAACGAGTTAACCAAGAAATGTATGGGACGCTATACTTGCTGAAGTCGATGTGGCCGCTCCCGACTATAATCTCAATCTGAAAACCATGGCGCGGAAGAACTAGACATGTCGACCACACAGAAATTCGTCATCTTTGCTCACAATGCGACGTACGACAAGCTGCACCAAGTTGCGACACTTGGCATGACGGCTGCGGCGATGGGCAAGGACGTGATCGTTGTCTTGTTGTTCTGGACGATCAAAAAACTCGCCGAAGGCAAGATCGATCAGATTGATTTCCCGCCGGAATATGCCGGATCAGCCGAGGAGGTGACTCGACTGCTCAAAGAGAAGAAGGTGCCGAAGATTTCTGAAATGTTTCAGGATGCCAAGCAGGTCGGAAACCTTCGGCTCATCGCCTGCAGTGCAGGGTTGGAGTATATGGGCGTGGACACGGACGTGGTCGAAAAGAATGTCGATGAGGTTATGGGGCTACCGGCCATCCTTTCGCTGACGGCCGAGGCAGAAACGAAGCTGTTCATCTGAACGTCGTACGTGAAGCGTCACTCCTACCTCGTTAAGAGATGACGTTCGGACGGCGCTTCACGAAATACGTTTCACGTTTAACGGCTTTTTATGACTCCTACTCGATCACACAGCCCGCTCAACTTGCATCCGCTACAGAGCGGCGAAACTGGAACGCACAGGTTTTGCCCATAGGGCACGAGGAGGTCGTTGTAGGTGATCCAGTACTGTTTGGGAAGCTTGCGCCTCAGGGCTTGTTCCGATTCTTCCGGAGTCTTCGTTTTGATGTAGCCCCACCGGTTACTGATGCGATGGACATGCACATCGACACAAATTCCAGGCTTTTGAAATCCGACGGTGACGACCAGATTGGCGGTCTTCCTCCCAACTCCTGGGAGGGTCACCAACTCGTCGATGGAGTCCGGCACCCTGCCTCCGTATTCATCGATCAGCTGATGGCAAATCTGATGAATTGATTTGGCCTTCGTTCGGTAGAATCCGACCGGATAGATCGCCCGTTCGATCTTTCTCAGGGGCAGCTTCAGCATTGATGTCGGTGTGTGTGCCAGGGCAAACAGTCGATCACTGGCTTCCCTAGTAGTCTTGTCTTTAGTGCGAAGACTGAGGAGACAGGAGATGAGGATCAGAAATGGATCTCGATTGGATTGCTTGGCGACGACGCCGAGGACCGGTTCTTGCCATCGGCGAACCTCTTGCCTGACAAGCCGGATCGCCTCGTGGATTTCATCTCGGCGCATCAGACTTGGATCAAAACAAGAAGGAGGATAACCGAGGGGGATACGAACACGGTCGGGATAGGGCTAGTCAGGTCTTCTCTTGGAAAGCCATTTTTGCCGACGCCTCTGTGCCTCACGCTGTTTGGCTTTCTTCCTGACACTGGGCTTCTCATAGAAACGACGGCGCTTGAGCTCGCGGAATAGCCCTTCTCCCGCCAACTTCTTTTTCGCGACCTTAAGGGCTTTTTCAACGTTATTGTTAAAAACCTTGATTTCCATTCGCTTGACTTTCGACTTTCTCAGGCCAGATCAGCCTGCTGCTTAGGGTTTCCACGAATTCGGCGTCGGAGTCTAACATAACCCTTTTAGTTCCTCAAGGTTTTGCTCTGATTGCTTGATCTTGGGCTGCAGTTCATCGATAAGGTATTGATTTGATTGCAATCTAAGGTTGACCTTGGCGGTGTGAAGCGACGAATGAGCCGCCGCTATTGCCATCGTCATACCCACCGTAAGATCAGATTGAACGGGTGGTTTTGATGAGGGAAGGGCGGAATGGATAGACTTTCCCACCTCACAAGAGAGCTCTGCAATCTCTAGAGGCACTTCTGTAGCTTTATTGAGAGCTGTTGAAACCACCATCGGACGGTCTGGGTGTTGCTTGGGGATTTTATAGGCATGCATTAACCCTTCATAAGCCGCGCGATCTTCTTGAACCAGTTGATGAAGTCGTCGGCTCAAGAGAAGCAAGCGTTGTTCAGTATCCAGGTGGCGACCAAGACGTGCTCCCATCACTCCAAGAGAAGCCGCCAAAGCACCAACGAGCGCCGTCACACTGCCACCCGCTCGTGACGGCGTGGCCTCTGCTACTGCAGCGAGAAAGTCCGATACAGTCTCGTCCGTCTCGTTCCTACTCTTCAAGGCTTCGGCTATCCGGGTTTCGAGTACCTGACCGGAATCGAATCGATTGAGCTCCAACGAAGTAGCTGCAGCTTGGTCCAATGCCGCCTGGGGTACTAGGCCGATCAGTTCGCTCCCAGCCACCTCTATTCCATGCTTTGCGGCTTCGGTTTTGACCGACTGAAGAGCGGTGTGGATCGGAGTGACCTGGTAATCGGTCAAATTCATCGCGATCTGGACCATGCCACGGCTGGGTAATTCCACTCCGATTGCCTTGAGATGAGGTAACCCTCCGCTTGAATGGCGAATATTCCTCGCGATCGACCGAGCAGCAGCAATATCCGTTGAGTGAAGGTTCACATTATAGGCGATCAGGGGAAGGCGTGCGCCGATCGCGATCGCTCCCGCACTCTGATGAAGTCGAGCTGGGCCGAAGTCCGGCGTCCAATCGGGATCAGAAGCCATGCGGAAGGCTAAGCCTTCGAGTCCTCCGCGTCGAAGGGCCTCCAGTGGGGCACGGTTCGGGTGAGCTGCCGCACGCTCGTACAAGAAGACCGGGATCTGGAGCTCGCGTCCAACTCGATCTCCCAGTTGCTTGGCGAGCTGGGCGCAGTCTTGCATCGTTGTGTCTTTGATGGGTATGAACGGCACCACGTCCGTCGCTCCGATGCGAGGATGGACGCCGCCATGGGTACGCAGATCAATCAGGTCGGTGGCGACTTGAATCGCGCGAAAGGCGGCCTCGACCATGACCGCAGGGGGCCCGCAGAACGTCAACACGGCTCGATGGTGATCCGTGTCCATTGAGTGGTCCAGCAGTACCACGCCCGCGGTCGATGTCACGGCATCGATCAGCGCCTGAATCGTCGCTTGATTCCGGCCTTCACTAAAGTTGGGAACGCACTCGATGAGTTGCTGCATGTCACCGTCATGAGTCCACATGAAAAAGCCGGAGGACTAACCATCGTCCTTCCGGCTTTCGTGCTCTCCGAGTCTTTGAACGATCAGACTACTTGGTTTTCTTAACAAAAGCCTTGTAGATCCGGCCCGACTTCGCCTGTTCCTCTTCCAAGCCCATCATTTGATGGCCAGTGGTCTCACACCAGGCTGGCATGTCTTTCTTGATGCCCTCATCGTCCGAGACGACTTCCAAGACCTGCCCCAAGGCCAGCTCTTTTATTTTTTTGGACGTCAGGATGATTGGCATCGGACAGAAGTAACCCAAGGTATCAAGTTTGACATCGGCTTGCATCATCAACGTCCTCTCGCTTCAGTTGACGGTTCAGATGAATAGGTTGACGCTGCCTTGCTTGGCTTCCGCCAAATAGGTCGTCACGCCGGCGAACTGATCGATGCCGTCCACCAGTGTATCTTTGGTAATGCCCATGAGACCCATCGTCGTGGTACAGGCGATAAATCGCACACCTAGATCAAGGGCGGTCTGCATCAGCTCCGGAACTCCCGGCATCCTATTTTGCTTCATGACTTTCTGCATCATCTTGGTGCCGATCCCCCCAAAATGGAAGCGGGATAGGGGGAGCGTGTCGGCACCGCCTTTGTTGAGCAGACCAAACATCCGTCGGAGCCAATCTTTTGCGGAACTGGTTGCTCCTCTTCGCCGAATGGCATTCAGCCCCCAAAATGTAAAAAACACCGTCACGCGCATGCCCATGGCGGCGGCACCTGTCGCGATAATAAACGCGGCCATCGCGCGATCGAGATCACCGCTCAGTAACACGATCGTGACGCCCTCCGGCTTCGATTCCTGTAGTTGTGCCAACGTCGCCGTTGGCTCAATTTGAGTCGCTATCATCAGGTCACCTCTCTATCGATCAGAGCCCCCGATAAGGCTCGGAATGTTCTTCATAAAGAGAATAGTATGTGATTGTTTGGGGTGTCAAGGAACAGGATAACTATGCGTCCTTTGCCCCTTGCTTGACCTAGTCCGTTACCCCCAGTATAGTCGTGTCGATTGCCATGATGCCTAGCGACAGGGTCTCCTACCTTGCGAATGACCGAACAGCCATCAAGTGAAAGCACGGTTTCGAGGAGTGCTCCCCTCTTTGGATTTTGGTATCCGGCTATGCCGAGTCATACCTTGTGTTCGGGGACGATGAAGGCACTCCAGATGTTGGGAGTGCCGATCTTGCTGTGCCGTGATCGGACCGGCACTCTATCGGCCATGCGTGATATCTGTCCTCACCGGGGGATGCCCTTGTCGTTCGGCCGATTCGACGGTGAGCGAGTGGAATGCCCCTATCATGGTTGGCAATTCGATACAAAGGGGCGTTGTCAGCGCATTCCGGCTCTTCCAGATGAACCCATTCTGAAGACCGATAAGATCGGCATTGCCACGTATCCGGCGGAGGAAACCGATGGGATGATTTGGTTATATCTCGCCGATGAACGTGGAAACCTCGATCCTTTACCGCCGGTTCCACGTATGCCGTTTCCCTCTGAACCTCGACAAACCTTTCACATTTCGTTGACTTACACCTGCACGGCTGACGACGGCATCATCGGCCTGATCGATCCCGTCCATGGTCCCTATGTCCATTCCTGGTGGCGCAGTGATGCCCGAATGCACGAGAAAACCAAAATTTTTGAGCCGATTCCGAACGGTTTTCGGATGACCGCTCATCGGCCTGCCAAGAACAGCGGTCCGTTTCATTGGATCGAACGGATCTACGGAGGACCGCTCAGCACGACCATCGATTTCGTACTGCCGAATCAACGGATTGAGTTCATGCAATGCGGAACGGCGTGGCTGGCCAATCGATTGATGGCAACCCCTGTGTCAGAGATGGAGTGTCGGATCGATTTTTCAGCCTATTGGCGCGGCCTGCATTGGTTGCCGTTTGGAAATTTGATCTTTCGGACGTTGACGAAAATATTTTTGGGGCAGGATGAACGAGCGATGAAGCACCTTGCGGTGGGCCTCCGTCACAAGCCCTCGTCAATGTTCCTTGGCGATGCCGACATGCCTGCCAAATGGTACTACAAGCTCAAGGCTGCCCATCTTGAGTCGGTACAGACGGGACGACCCTTCGAACATCCCCTCAAAGAACGAGTGACGCTTCGCTGGCGTAGCTGAACCATTTGGCTCGTTGAAACATCCTCATCACGGCAGGGACCTACTCGCCTTCCGGTTCACTGGCTAGGATAAACCCCATTGCTCGCTGGATCTCATCGCGCGATCCGAGCAGCACCACGATATCGCCTGCAAAGAGTTTTGTTTTGTCCGATGGATTAGATTCGGTGACCCCGCCTCTGGTCAACGCAATGATGGAGGCACCGGTTTTCGGACGTAGCGCGAGTTGGAGCAGTGTCTGGCCGACCGCCGGGGAATGTTCCTCGATCCTACAGGTTTCTACTTCCACATCAGCCAGAGTGCCACCGCGAAGGTGGTGTGCCAGCTCGGGCAGTTCGCTTCGTCGGAGGAGGGCGTACCCCTCTCGACGGACCTGCTCGGCCTTCCGCATGACGAAGTCTTGCGGCATGTTGTAGGTACGCAACACGAGCGCGAAGATCTCGATGGATGTCTCAAATTCTTCAGGTACCACATCATCGGCTCCCAGTTGGTGGAGTTCTTCCAACTCGCGCAAGTAGCGGGTTCGCACGACGATATGAATCTTGGGGTTCAAGCTTCGGGCGACTTGTACGGCCCGGCGAGCCATGAAGGGGTCGGAAATCGCGACGACCAGTACCCGCGCATTTTCGATCTTCACGTGCCGTAAGACATTGGGGTTTGTGGCATCTCCATAGTACAGTGGGAGTCCGTGTGCCGCTTCTCGGCGGACAGTATCCCCGTCCAAATCCAATGCAATATAAGGGACTTCCGTCTCGCCCAATACTCGAGCCAGATTCCGCCCGTTTAATCCGTATCCCACAATGATGACATGGTCCTTGATCCGGAGATGCCGCCCTTCCGTTTCCAATACATGGGCCGCGGTCTGTCTGGGAAACCAGTGACGAAGTCGCTGGATGGCCTCGACCCGGCGACCGATATGCGGCGACAGTTGCATGAGGAACGGCGTGATAATCATTGAGCAGACCGAAACAGCCAGAAAAATCTGATAGGGTGCCCCTGAGAGGAGATTGTCGTCTTGTCCCACTTGCGCCAGGATGAAGCTGAACTCTCCCACCTGTGCCAGAGCGATTCCGGTCATCACGGCGGAGCGAGGTGGCATGGATACGGCCAGCACAGCTGCCGCCCCGGTTACGAACTTCACAAGAAGGACGAAAATTAAGAGGCCGATGACCACCATAGGGTATTCAAGCAAGATGCGCCAATCCATCAGGATCCCGATGGAGACGAAAAATAGGCTATTGAAACTATCCCGAAAGGGTAAGACTTCGGCAATGGCCTGATGGCTGTACTCAGACTCCGAAATCACGAGTCCGGCGATGAAGGCACCGAGGGCCAGGGACAGTCCTCCGAGTGACGTCAGCCAGGCGATCCCGAGGCACATGACGATCACCGTCAGAAGAAACAGTTCTCGGCTTCTGCTGCGAACAATGTGTTCCAGGAGTTTCGGAACGGCGAACCATGCGCCTGCGACGATACAAACGACGACCAGGATGGACTTGCCCAACGTGAACAACACGGAGCTCAGCGTACCGTCGCTGGGGCTGGCGAGAATGGGTGTGAGCAAGATCATGGGGACCACGGCTAAATCCTGGAACACAAGAATACCGATCGTAGCCCGTCCATGGGGTGAGTCGCTGTCACCACTGGCTGCCAGCGCTTTCAGCACAATCGCGGTGCTGCTGAGTGACAGGAGGAACCCCCAGAAAATGGCCTGTGGTGTCGGCAAGCCTGCCAACAATCCTCCTGCCAGCGCAATGGCGATGACGCCTCCGACTTGAATCGGAGCCGCGATAAGGAGGAGTCGGCGAAGCGAGGCCAGATGTTTTAATGAAAATTCAATGCCGATCGTGAAGAGTAGCAAGACGATCCCGATTTCCGCCAAGACCTGCACAGTCTCGATATCGGAAATAAGGTTCAGTCCATGTGGGCCGGCCAACGCCCCTGCAACGAGAAATCCGGCGATCGAAGGCAACCGAAATTGGTGGAAGAGGAACACCACGGCGATCGAGACCGTGTAAATGAGGAGTAAATTTCCAAGGACACCATAGTCGGTCATCTTACTGGTTCATCTCACCTGTGGTAAGTCAACGATTCTGTCAATTGATGGTTCTGCTGAAGTATCGCTCCAGCCGGACTATGCTCACGACCAATCAGCTATCACGGAAGTGATACGCAGGATACCTGAGCGCGCCATGCGGGACAAGGCAAAGCTGGATATATGGGTGTGAAATGCGTGTGAAGAGAGGGGAGTCCTTCTAATAATCTCGACCCTGTTCCGTTGGCAAGAACAAGGGATCAGTCGGCATAGAAGACAATAGACGGGACGGATGCAATTTCAGTGTGTGCGGTTCCTGAAAGGACGCTCCAGCCTGAGTTTCCCCCCTCCAAAGAGGCATAGACGAAAAAAGAGGGCATTCCGTAGGGTAGGGGCACCATAGACTAGGCAACCACGGCGTGTGCTTCGGGATCTGGAGGTGCCACATGCGACTGAACCATACATTGTGTCTCTCGGCAGTAATCCTCGCAGTTGCCTCTGGGGCCGCGGCCTTTGATGATTCGACTTCCGGAAGCGCGACGACCTGGGAGTGTCAACAAACAGACGGTAGCTATCTGTATACCAACAGAGAGAAAGATGGGTGTTCTGTGTTGATACTCAAGCCGATTTCCGTCGTGCCCGGTTTGGAGAATATGCCCACTGCTCCACGAACTCTGACCACCGGCGCAGCCCACTATGGGGTGTCCCCCCGCCAGGATCATTCGTCTGAGATGATTGTACATCAGGTGCCGGACTGGGCGAGGGACTGGCATGCAGGCATTGCATCGTCCGGCTCCGTTCAGCAGGAAGTCTGTGCACTCTATTCAGAATGGATGCATCTGGTGCAGAGGACGCGAGGAGGATTTTTCTTTGGGTCTGATCCGTCCTATGGGGGAGATATTACCGGGCGCAATCAGCGTGGACCAAGCTACTCATTTTACGATAATGCCCGCTATATTGCCTTGTCGAGACTGTTCGGGACGGGATTTGTGCCAATCGGATGCTATTAAGCGCCGATTGGCTGCGTCAGGTTCGATAGAACTCCCGGTACCACTGCACAAATCGAGGAATTCCCACTTCGATCGGGGTGGTCGGTTTGAAGCCGACATCGGTGGTGAGATCGTCGATATCGGCGTACGTCGCTGGAACGTCTCCCGGTTGCAACGGCAACAGCCTCTTGTCAGCTTTCTTCCCCAATGCCTTCTCCAGCACTTCGATGAAGTGCAGCAGTTCAACAGGCCGGTGATTACCGATATTGTAGATTCTGGCGGGAGCCGAGCTCGTTCCTGGATCCGGCTTCTCTCCTGACCATGCTGCGTTGGCCGTTGCCGGATGATCAAGCGTCCGGATGACACCATCGACGATGTCGTCCACATAGGTAAAATCGCGTTGCATCTTCCCTTGGTTGAACACATCAATCGGTCTACCTTCCACGATCGCTTTGGTAAAGATGAAGAGGGCCATATCGGGCCGGCCCCAAGGACCATAGACGGTAAAAAATCGAAGACCGGTGCAGGGCAGTCGATAGAGATGGGCATAACAGTGCGCCATCAGCTCGTTGGCTTTCTTACTGGCGGCATAGAGCGACACCGGGTGGTCGACGTTATCATGAATAGAAAACGGCATGTGAGTGTTGCCACCATACACGGAGCTGGAGGACGCGTAGACGAGGTGGTCGATCCCAGCGTGTCGACAGCCTTCGAGAATATTCATAAACCCTTCGATGTTGCTCTCGGTGTAGGCGTGAGGGTTCACGAGTGAATAGCGCACACCGGCTTGAGCGGCGAGATGCACGACTCGTCGTATCGTTTTATCCGCGAAGAGGTCGCGCATGCCCTGTCGGTCAGCGAGATCCAGCTTGACGAAGCTGAATCGCTCACGTGCTGTCAATTGTGCGAGGCGAGCTTCTTTTAACCGGACGTCGTAGTAATCGTTGATGTTATCGAGACCGATGACGTGTTCGCCCCTATCCAGCAGACGAGTGGCCACGTGAAATCCTATGAATCCGGCGGCTCCCGTGACCAGAATAGTTGGCTGTTGGTTGCTCATGTGCGATTCTCCTGCAAAAATGAATACTTAGTGCTGTTTTTCATGCTTCATGAATGGCGGGTGGCCATGGTCGAGACAATACAAATTTATTGGAGCGAGGGCATCAGCCGATGAGATGACGTGAATCTCGCCTTGACTCGTTACTCGATAGAGATCGAGGACATGGGCACGATGATAGCGACATTCTTGAGAATCAAGAAGGCCTTTCAATTTCTGGGGATCTTCCCAGTGAGACGTCAGGAGTGCGGTTCGGGCAGGATTGCGGTGGCTGAACATGAAGGACAGGTGATCCGGATACCAGTCCGCGCCTCCAGTCGCATAGGAAACAAACAATCGCGCATGGGCGGCGGCACAGAGTTCGGCAAGGTAGGCGTTGGTAAGATAGCCGTTCTCGCCGACATCCAACCATGTTCCGGGGTGAGACAGCGGTGCGTGGGCAGCATGGCTTCTGATTTCGAGCAGTTGCTGCTGCGAGGCGAGTACGAGGGAAATCGCTCCATACTGTTCAACGAGTCGATGAATGACATTGTCCTTGATCGCCGATCGTCCGTTGTTCGTCGGACCGCTGTCGGCATGAACGAGGACATTGTGCCCACGGTCAGAAATTAGGTAGCAATTTCTCGGCATTTCTAAGTCGCAAGGGTCTTCTCCATAGAACGGGACCGAGACGACTGCGCCACCTTCAAATGCCCAACTTTCGCCATGGGCCAGCTCGACGACTTGATCAAACCCCAATTCTGTGAGTAGGGCTCGATAATCAAAGTACAACTGTTTTCGGTTTCGTCGACTGGGAATAATGATTGGGGTGTCTTTAGGTAAATGGAGCAAGGTGCGAGGATCGACGTGATCGTCGTGATCGTGAGTGAGAAATACGGCGGCAGGCTTCGGTAACAGCCGACCCCAGAGCGACGGCAACGGTGATTCGGCAAACCAGGGCAGCAGCCATGGATCGAACAAGAAAAGAGACTCTCGTTGTCGATAGAGCAAGGCAGCATGTCCCAGATGGACTGTGTCCTGATCTTGGACGGCCTCGAACCAATGTCGATGGACCGAAGCTGAAGGCGAAGTGGCCAGGCACCCATACTGCTGCAGCGTTTCGAGTAATTTCATGAGCAGGCCTTGCGCGTCGCGAGGCATGGCGGCGACGGAGGATCGTAGCGCATCAGCCGTATGCGTGCCGTCGAGCAGGCCGAGCAACTTGCCCACAGATGGACCGAGGCGACGGTCATTGAAGCCCATTGGGAGCGCTTGACGGTTGACCGCATGGAAAATGCGAAGGCCACCATTGGTGACGGTTGCCGATTTGGTTGGATCGATCGGGTAATCCCAACGGAACGTCCCCTCTGGCCGTCGACCGCAGTGAATGTGCTGTTTAAGATAGAGACGCGCATTGACCAGTTCAGCGTAGGCATCTTCCAGCCGCTGTCTGCGATCAGGATCATCGAGCGGCGCCCGCTTTGAGAAGACATCGCTGATTGCCGTATCGATGGCACTTGCCATAAGGCTATGGGCCTCCTGGAGGCTGGCAACGACTTCAGGGGCGACGCCACCGATGAACGGGAATGGGCCAGGAGGCGCCGCACTCTCCAATTGGACCCAACACCAGGGGACGAGACTTACGTAGTGGTTGTGCGGGATAGCGGTCCACATCGGGCTTATGGGTTGGCGGCGAACCGTAGCGCGCTGATTGTCGGTTCATACAAGGCTTGGATTAGGTTGCCGTCGGGGTCGGAAAAATAGAATGAATAACTGCCGTCACGGTGCTGCTTCGGTTCCTTGGCGATGCGTCCGCCCATTGCCTCAATCCTGGGCGCGATGCTCTGATACATCTGATCGACTGCCTTTGGGTTCTCGCAGATCACTCCGAGATGATCAAGCAGTTGGGTCTTCGAGGGATCGTAGGAGGCTTGTTCGCTCTTGGAGATCTGATGAAGGGCCAAGTTGTCATTCCCAGAGCTGAAATACACATTGTCCGGATCCGGTTCCCATATAGGCCGAAAGCCGAGGAGCTCCTCATAAAATCGGCGCGAGCAAGGGAGGTCGATCACACGCAGTGCTAGGTGGCGAAGGCCTCGGTGGAGTGGTGTGGTCATGTCTGTACAACGAGTGAGTAGTCAAAGAGAAGTCTGTATAGTAGGGAGATAACTGCTAAGCCGTCAATGAAAAATCCGCTGAAACGGTTGTGCGCGACGGCTCTGGTACGATCACAATGCTCATGGCGTTCAAGGGAATGACAATAGCTGCGTTCGAAAGCCGGATGGCCACCGAGATCACCCGTCTGATCGAACGCTACGGCGGGCGGCCACTGGTTGCTCCGGTTCTGCGGGAAGTCCCGCTCCAAGACAATCCGGTCGTACACGAGTTCGGCGTACGGCTCCTGGCCGGCCGCGTCGACTTGCTGATTCTCCTGACCGGTGTGGGTACAACAACATTGGTCGATTTGCTCAAGACGCGCTTCTCCTGGTCATCAGTCATAACTGCTCTCCAACAGACGACCATCGTGGCACGTGGTCCCAAGTCGATTGCAGCTCTCAAAGCTATCGGTCTTCACGCGACGCTCACGGCGCCGGAGCCTAATACCTGGACAGAGGTGATTGCTGTGCTGGATCAACATCGGCCTGTGACAGGTCTGCGAGTTGCTGTGCAGGAATACGGAGTCTCTAACCCAGACCTCGTGCACGCATTGGAGCAACGAGGCGCGGACGTGTTTCCGGTTTCCATCTACAAATGGGCTCTCCCAGAAGACCTGAGTTCGATACGCTCTATGCTCGACCAGATCACAGCGGGGCGTGTTGGTGTGATTCTGATCACCAATGCGGCTCAGGTGGACCACGTCATGCATGTGTTGGCACAAAATGAGCAGCAGGAGGCTTTTCGTACGGCATTGAAGAAGATAGTCGTTGCCTCGATTGGTCCAACCGCAAGCGAACGGCTGCGGCACCACGACTGGCCGGTTGACTTTGAACCGTCGCACCCCAAGATGGGAATCTTGGTGAAAGAAGTGACAGGTCAGGTCGCGAGCATACTCAACAGAAAGCGATCAAGGTTTGCATAAGTATTCCAGCCAGATGCTGTGAGGTGTTCAGAACCTTGTCAGGGAATGTTTCCGTGTATCCCACGACCGGGTAGGTGGAGGTGTTACTGGATGTCTAGAGCCTGGGGTATAACCAACGTCCGGTTCTTGCCCCTCAACCGGGCACCGGGATCGCTCAGTGATTTGCCTCGCCTGGGACCCTTCCCGTTCGCATCCCAGGCGAGAGTCTCACAAGCTGTTGATTGTATTAATTTATTTATTCTGTTTTCTCGGGGGATGTTCATGCTAGGATTCAGCTGCTGCTTTCTTTACGCCATGGAGTCTCTCCTGGTGCGAAGGAACTGGGGGAGGTGATGTGGTGATCGCCTCCCCTTTCTTTTTCCGCCCGCTGCTTGCTTGTGGTGAGCTCAGCCTACCGGTCGTTCCGTCATCGTTTTCTGAACGCCTCATCGTATGGGTACCTCTGCTCGGTGGATCCGGTTGTATCTGAGCACCTTTGCCGATTCTATCCCGCTGGAGGGCTGGTCAATGATCCCGGATTCCGCAGTTGATTGGTTTTGATGTAGCGTAGGTGGCCAAATTCTCCTGTAGGGATAGGAGGTTTGGCATGCGCCCCCGTCAGGCTCTCGCGTCACCGCTCTATCCGAAGATTCGCTTCACATGTACGGACCATCCGATCACGGTCTGGGCCGGGGCGATTCTGCTTCGGCTGTACTTCGAGCTCATCGGGCTGCGCGCGACAATGACTCCGTGGCTCGTCCCGTTCACGAAGTCCTCCAACAATCAGATTCCTGCCGTGGACGTGTTCCTGGCCTGGTGGTATGGGCTTGCCTTGGGCGCCGAACGGTTCGAGCACATGACTCGGTATCGGCGCGATCCGTTGCTGTCCCGGCTGCTGGGGCTGCCGCGGTTTCCCTCCCCCGATACGGTACGGCGGTGCTTCGGGCGGTTCACCGATCGCCACACGACCGACGTGTCGGAGGCCCTGATGAGATTGTCGTTGCCGCGCCTGCGGCCGGCGCTGCTGGGCCATACGCTCGATCTGGATTCCCCCGTGTTCTGTCGCGATGGTACACGAGGGGAGTCGCATCGGACATAATCCGATCAAACATGGGCGGCCTTCCCATCACCCGTTGGTGGCGTGGTTGAGTGAACGGCGGCGGCTCTTGTGGGCGACCTTGCGGGCGGGAAATGCGGGGACGGCTAACGGCGTGCGAGAATTTCTCGCGCAAGCGTTGACGATGCTGCCGCCGGGGCATCAGATCGGCCTCGTGCGAGCGGACTCGGGGTTCTTTGTGACGGCATTCCTGGCGGGCTTGGACGCGCGGGAGTTGCCGTACATCATCGTGGCACGGCTCACCCCACTCGTGCGGAAACTGGTGCTCCATCGCATGCCAGAGGCCGACTGGCGATCGGTCGCCCGAGGGGTCGCCGTTGCCGACAGAATGGTCTCCTTGCCAGCGTGGCACGGGCAGGCGCGGCGGTTCGTCTGTTTACGCCAGACTCTGACAGAGCGGCCCGACGCCAGCGGACGGCGGCTGATCGAGTGTCCGGGCTACACCGATCGCGTCTTGGTCACCAGTGTGCCGTTTGCCGCCGAACTGGTCACCCGGATGTACGCGGGACGGGCAGACAGTGAGAATCGGATCAAGGAGCTGAAAGAGGATCTGAGCCTGGACACCTTCTGTCTCCAGTCGTTTGACGCCACCGATGCCGCCTTCCGAACGGGCTGCGTCCTCTACAACTTGCTGATGGGGTTTCGGGAGACGGTCCTGCCCGTGTGTTGGTTTGAACGGCGGCTGCGGGCGATACGGGATCTGGTCTTTCTGGTCGGAGCCGATCTGATTCCCCACGCTCGACGACTGCGGGTCCGATTCGCCGTGCCTCCAGAGGAGCGGGCCGAGTTTCTCGAACGGCTCCGGACGCTTTCGGAGGGGTTGCCGATTGCGGCGCAGTTGGAGTGGGAGCTGAGCGAAGCTGATGACGTGGATCAGGCTTCCACTCGCGCCCCGAATGCGACCGGACCCACCGTTAGGCCGGTGCGCCAGAGGGCCGGGGCGTCACCCTAACTCATCTCTACTGCGGAATCCGGGCTCAGTGGAAGCTCTCGTCGGTAGTTGTGAGTTCTGTCTGAGGCAAGTCTCTCAGACGCGTTGCCGAAGAAGTGTTCGTTCTGACAGCGACTCGTACGATGTGGTGCGGGGATGAGGAAGATCGAAGATGCGGAATGGTGAGGAGGCGACCTTGACGACGCCTCCTCATGGATCAACTGCTACTTTTTCTTCTTGGCCGGTTTCTTGGCCACCGCCTTTTTGGCCGGCTTCTTCGCTGCTTTCTTCGTTGCCATGAGCACTCCACCCCCTTTCGACTCTAAAAAATGGTGATTGTGTATGTGTGATATAGCAGAGTTTGTGCTGCGAGTAAAATTTTCTCTACACAATTTTGTTCCCGTCGCCTGAAATCGGGATCAATCTTGCCATGAGCTTCCCCGTTTTCTCATGGGATGGGATGTAAATTCACAGCCGCATAAAGCAAAAGCAAACTGAAGGCAGGTGCGACGGCCGGTCAGTTCTTGCACACCCTGATTCACATCATCAGCACCGCTGCGCCTTGAAAGCTCCCCGCTTTTAGTTCCTGCAGTGCGCGATTTGCTTCTTCAAGAGGAAAGCGGACCGTATGGGGTTTGATGGGAATGGCCGCGGCTTCGCGGAGTAGATCGATCCCGTCTTGCCTCGTATTGGCGGTTACGCTACGAATGACGCGCTCGCCGAACACATCTCGATCATAGTTTAGCGAAGGAATCGGCGACATGTGGATGCCGGCTAAGGCTAAGGTGCCTCCTCGGCCAAGGGCGCGTAATGCAGGAGGGACGAGCTCACCGGCTGGAGCAAAAATAATCGACCCATGCAGTTTATCGGGTGGCATCTCAGTTGCCCCGCCGACCCAGACCGCTCCCAATTGTCTGGCCAATTCTTGATGTTCTTGTTTGAGCGAACTGACATACACCTGACAGCCCCAATGGCGTGCGATCTGGATGGCGATGTGAGCCGATGCGCCGAAGCCATACAACCCGAGGCGCTGACCGGGCCTGATGTTGCTCAATCGTAAAGCTCGATAGCCGATGATTCCCGCACAGAGTAAGGGCGCGGCTTCATCATCTAAAAAGATCGATGGGATAGGGTAGGCGAATCGCGCGGGCACGACGGCATATTCGGCATACCCGCCGTTGACCTGATAGCCGGTGAACTTTGCGTTCAAACAGAGATTTTCCCGTTCACTCGTGCAGAACTCGCATTGCCCACATGTGCCTTGTAGCCACGCGATCCCTACGCGATCCCCTTCCTTGATCTCTGAAACCTCGGGGCCGACTTGTACCACCGTGCCGACAGCCTGATGCCCCGGGATCAGCGGCAGCGAAGGTTCAGGCAGTTCTCCTTCCACCACATGGAGATCTGTGCGACAGACGCCACAAACGTGGATCCTCACGAGGACCCGATAAGGTTGTGGCGTTGGAATGGGCAGATCTCGAAGGTGTAAGGGATGGCTGGAGACAGCGCCTGCCTTGTCGAGGACCATCGCCTTCATCGATGAACACCTTGCGTGGTGCGGCTGTTTCAGCGTGGCGCTTCTGTGGGCTACGAGGCGTTCTTAGCCTTAATGCACTCGATGTCCAAGTGGATGTGGACCTCATCTCCGACGACAAGCCCGCCGCTATCGAGGACTTTGTTCCACACCATGCCAAAATCCTTGCGGTTGAGGGTGCCATCGGCGCTGAAACCGGCTCTCGTGTTACCCCAGGGATCCTTGGTGACACCGTTGAACGTCGCACTGAGCGTGACCTGTTTGGTCACTCCGCGCAGGGTGAGGTCGCCGATGATTGTGTAGGTGCCCCCTTGCTTCTGGTACTGCGACATTTTGTACGTGATAGTTGGAAACTGTTCGACATCCAAGAAATCGGCATTGCGTAGATGCGCATCGCGTTTGTCATGATTGGTGTCGATGGATCCTGCTTTGATCGTGGCCTCGATCGACTTCAATGTCTTGGCGTCCGCCTCCATCTCAACGAATCCCTGGTAGTCGGTGAATCGCCCCGATGTTTTGGACACCACCATATGGGCGACGCGAAACTCGATCGCCGAGTGATCCCGATCGATGGTCCAGTGAGCTGTTTCGGCTCCGGCTGCGATGGGGAACAATGCGAGGAGACTCACCATCACCATGCCCGCTGTCCAACGCGATCTGAACCGCGTCTCTATGCGATGTGATTTCTGCATGACATCCTCCATTTGAGGGGTCGGCTCAGTGTTTTGGCGCGCTGATTGTTCGTCCAAGTTGCTGTGGTGTGCTGGTGCGGAAGTCTCCTACCCCTGATTGTGAACCAGTCTGCAATCGCACATGGATCTCGATGGGCTCGATTCCAACGCCTAGAGGGAAGGGTGGGAATGGCTGCGCATCGGCGATCGCCCGGATGCCGGCCTGATCAATCTCAGTGATGCCCGATCCATCGGCAATCTCCAGCAACTGAGCATGCCCGCCGGGATACAGCCGAAATTGCATGTGTACGGTGTGGGGGAATGAGGAGGCCGGCATGTGACCGGTGGCACGGGTCCAGCCTCGATTCAGAAGGTCACGGACCTGGTCCCAATAGCCTGGTGTTGGTTGCGTAGAACGAGACGGGATGAGGTCTTCCTCCACCACTTCCTCACTGACCAGAGGGATCGCACCAGGCAAAGGCTCGGCATGGCCGGCGGCTGGATCTATTTCACTTGGAGGGGCTATGGGAGGGTCTTGATGGGTTGTGAGCGACGCCTGGTCATCACCAGCGGGCGTGGTGTCACCCATTGTGAGATAGATAATTCGAGTCAGCACTCGTTCGAATTTTGTGTCGGTTGATCGGGCGAAGGTCACGTGGAGTCGAGAAACGTGTGGGGCTGGGGACAGTCGATCATGCGCGACGGGTACAAGGGTGGTCGTTGCGTTCATCACCAAAGCACTAGGCTCAGGCTTCAACGTGACGATCTGTGATTCAAAATGAGCCGATTCACAGATCGCCACAATCGGCATAGAGTCATGTGGAGTGCCACCGAGTGTGATCGACAGCTCAAGTGGTTGACCGATCTGGAGACTGCCTGAGCCGTTCGAACCCGTGATATCGAACGTCGCCCACTGTGGCTCGGCGGAAACGGCCTGCGGCGTGGCGGGACGAGGTTGTGATTGCACGCTCGCGCGAGCGGGAGCCTGATACAATGGGGTGCTCAACAATCCGACAACTACCATCAGGCGAGTGAGGACTGGGTAGACCATGTGCTTAGCATCCTACCCACATCGGGATCTCCGTGCAACGTGGTTCTTTTGCTGAAACAGTAGGGGCCAACGATTGAACCTGGTATAGAATGAATCCATGCAAGCCCTCGTCAAAACGACCGCCGGACCTGGCTTAACCCTGACTGAATGGGAGGATCCAACTCCTGGACCGCATGACGCCGTGGTGAAGGTGGCGGCGACCTCGTTATGTGGGACCGATGCCCATATCTATCGCTGGGATGACTGGGCAGAACGACGGGTGCACCCGCCCCGTATCATCGGCCATGAACTATGTGGCCATGTGGTGGAGGTAGGGCGGGGCGTATCTCTCGTCAAGGTTGGGGACTATGTCGCCGCCGAATCACACCTGACCTGTGGCGCCTGCTTTCAATGTCGCACCGGCCAAGCACATGTGTGCAAGAGCTACAAGATTCTCGGGATCGACCGGGACGGATCGTACGCGCAGTATGTCGTGCTCCCTGAAAGTGTCTTGTGGCGTACGGATCCAGCCATCCCACCTGAACTAGCCTGTGCACAAGAACCGCTTGGCAATGCCGTGGATGCAGCGCTGATTGAGGATTTAACCGGGCATACAGTCTTGATTACAGGGTGCGGACCCACGGGACTCTTTGCCGCTGCAGTGGCGCGAACGGCGGGTGCGGCCACGATTATCGCATCGGATGTCAGCGACTATCGCCTTGGGTTGGCGAAGCAGGTTGGAGTGGACCATGTTCTCAATGCCAAGGTGGACTCGCCCGAACAGATTGCAGCAAAAATCCTCGATATTACAGCTGGAGAAGGGGTCGATGCTGCGCTGGAGATGTCGGGAAATCCCGCAGCCTTGCATCAGGTCTTCCAAGCGGTGAAGAATGGCGGGCGGGTGACCCTCTTTGGTATTCCGACCGGTGCTGTCCCCTTTGATCTGCCGAATGAAATTATTTTTAAAGGGATTCGCGTCTATGGGATTACCGGACGACGCCTCTTTGGTACGTGGTATCGCTTGGCAGGTCTCTTCAAGGCAGGCCTCGATATTCGGCCGGTTATCACGCATTCATTCCCATTGCGGGAGTTTGCGACCGGGTTTGACTTGATCCAATCGGGGCGTTGTGGGAAGGTGGTCTTGATCCCATAATTAGGACCGAGGACCGTCAGTCCTGTCCATCCATGGCCTATTCGTCCTTCAAGAAAGCTCTCGAAAACCAGCTCAGCGACATTCGCACCAAAGGCCTTTACAAGACCGAGCGTCGATTGATGGGGCCACAAGGGTCCGAGATCCGCGTCACGCAAGGTCAGGTGCTCAATCTCTGTGCGAACAATTATCTGGGACTCGCGAATCATCCGGCCATTGTCCAGGCGGCGAAGGCAGGGTTGGACACACACGGCTATGGCATGGCTTCCGTTCGCTTTATTTGCGGTACGCAGGATCTACACAAGCAGCTGGAACAGGCCGTCAGTACGTTTCTCGTGACCGAAGACACCATCCTCTACAGTTCCTGCTTCGATGCGAATGGCGGATTGTTCGAAGTGTTGGTGGATGAGCGTGATGCTGTCATCAGCGATGCGTTGAACCATGCCAGCCTGATCGACGGCATCAGGCTGTGCAAGGCCAAGCGATTTCGGTATGCCCATTCCAACATGGAGGAGCTGGACGCGCGGCTCAAGGAAGCCAGTGGGTACCGCCTGCGTCTGATTGTCACGGACGGAGTCTTCTCCATGGATGGTGATCTGGCTAAGCTCGACCGGATCGTGGAGCTGGCAGAGCAATATGATGCGGTAGTGGTAGTTGATGAAAGTCATGCCACCGGCGTGCTGGGTCCCCAAGGGAGGGGGACACCGGCTCATTTCGGGGTTGCGGAGAACGTCGACATTGTCACAAGCACATTGGGGAAGACGCTCGGCGGCGCAACCGGCGGATTCACCTCCGGCAAGACTGAGGTGGTGGAACTCTTACGCCAACGATCGAGACCATACCTGTTTTCGAATTCAGTTCCTCCTCCTATTGCTGCCGGTGCGTTGGCTGCGCTCCACCTTGTGGAGCAAGGCGACCATCTCAGAGAACAGCTTCGCGCCAATGCCGTTTTTTTTAGAGATGAACTGACCAAGCTCGGATTCCGGCTCGTTCCCGGCGAACATCCCATCATTCCCGTGATGTTGGGTGAGGCCACCCTGGCGACCTCAATGGCGGAGGCCTTGCTGAAGGAAGGCGTCTATGTCGTTGGATTCAGCTATCCAGTAGTGCCACAAGGGCAAGCAAGGATCCGCACGCAAATGTCGGCGGCGCATACGACGGCCCAACTTGAACGAGCCGTCGCCGCCTTTGCCAAGATAGGGCGAGCGCTGGGCATCAT
This sequence comes from Nitrospira sp., assembly GCA_016715825.1. Taxonomy (NCBI): domain Bacteria; kingdom Pseudomonadati; phylum Nitrospirota; class Nitrospiria; order Nitrospirales; family Nitrospiraceae; genus Nitrospira; species Nitrospira sp. The sequence goes on from JADJXO010000006.1 coordinate 43,780, forward strand.
CTCGTAAACCGGTTCAAAGGCAATGAAACGTAGCCTGTTCCATTTTCCCCTCCATTTCTTGGCGGCAGCGCATTTTTAGAGACCGTTGTTGCCAGAGCGTACGAGCATTCGCTAGCCTAGTGGCCGCACAGCTTACCACAGGAGGAAGATGTGAATATCACAAGACTCATGCTGTCCTGTGTCATGGTGGTGGGCCTGGGCATTGCTGCTCTGCCGATTGCCGAGGCACAACACAGATCAGAGACCGACTACGCGAGTTTCCAAGTTGCAGCCAGCGAGGCGCAGACCACTGACGCCGAGACGACTGAGCACAAATCCGTTCCGGCACGCCCGCGCGAAGGTCTCGGTCCTGTCGGAGTTCTGCTGCTCCTGGTTGTGCTTATTGCCGCGACGCTCTTTTACTTTCTCAAACTACAGCGGCCCTCTCTTCCTGACTTTTCGGAGCCCATTGGGCAAGGTTCCTCCAGCAAGGGAGAATTGAGTAGGCACTCTTCCAGGGACCGACAGAGTTTGTCGATTGACAGTATTACTTCTGCCGACAAGGCCGTGTTTCAGCAACTTCTGACCGACGTGTATCGTGCATGGAGTAAGCCGGATCTGCAGGAATTGCGGCAGTTCGTGACACCGGACATGCTGAATTATTTCAGCGCCGCCCTCGCCGATAACACAAGCCAAGATCTTCGGAATCAGGTGGAGGATGTGGTGTTGCGCCGTGCAGAGATTGTGGAGGCATGGGTCGCGCAGGAGACACGCCATGCGTCAGCGAAACTTCGGTGGAGTGCCCGTAACTATTATGTCTCGCTCACGAAACAACCTGGCGACTCAGGGTACGTGGTGAAGGGTAGTGAGAAGAAATCGACGGAATCCACGGCGACGTGGACGTTTACACAGTCTTCAGAAGGCATGTGGGTGCTCTCTGCGATTCAGCAAGCCAGATAACATGATCACCACGTCGTTGGGTTCAGCTATCCCGTCATGCCGGAAGGGCAGGCGAGAATCCGGGTCCAAGTGTCGGCGGCGCATACGATGGTCCAGCTCGAACAAGCTGTCGCCGCGTTTGCCAAGGTGGGGCGAACGCTGGGCATCATCCCATAAACCGCTTCAAAGGCAATGAAACGTAGCCTGCCCTTCTTTTTCACCCCCGAACTCGCTTTCTCCCCCCATTGCTGCCGGTGCGTTGGCTGCGCTCCATCTTGTGGAGCAAGGCGACCATCTCAGCGAACAGCTTCGCGCCAATGCCGCTTTTTTTAGAGATGAACTGACCAAGCTCGGATTCCGGCTCGTTCCCGGCGAACATCCGATCATTCCAGTGATGTTAGGCAATGCCACCCTCGCAACATCGATGGCGGAATCTTTGCTGAAAGAAGGGGTGTATGTGATCGGGTTCAGTTACCCGGTGGTCCCACAAGGCCAGGCAAGGATCCGCGCTCAAATGTCAGCAGCCCATACCAGAGCTCAACTGCAGCGAGCCGTGGACGCGTTTGCCGAGATCGGACGAGCTCTCGGTGTCATTCCGTGACCATTCTGGTCGCGCGTTCCAACAGTTTCTCACGACGAGCCAATGTGGAAAGAGGGGTTCACCATGCTTGATTTTCAAGACAGTTGCTGTCACCTTTTCTTCCACGACGCGGTCGTGCGTCAAATGATCGGCTGAGTTAATGGGGAAGAAACCGTAACAGGAGAAACGCATGGAATCATGGAAGCATCTCCGATATGCCCTCTGCGCAACAATCTTGACGGCAGGGGCTGCATGCAGCGCGACAACATATGCGGCCGAGCCCGCGCCCTGCTCGCTCGTAACGACTGCCGAGGTCGAGCAGGTTATCGGCAAGCTGAAAGGGCAGCCGGAGGCAAGCAAGGAAGGCCAGGCCGCCTGGTGCAATTATGAGTTCGCCAACGGTAATGATGCCATGGAGATCTGGGTGTTTCCCGCCGACGCGATCAACCGTGCCAGGAAGATCGCCAAGAAGCCGGTGGCAGTCAATGGTCTCGGCAACGAGGCGCTGATGGATCGGGGCGCCTTCGGCCTGGACTACGTGGATTTGTACATTAAGAAAGGGAACATCACCGTCAAGCTCGCTCTCAAAGAAACCGCCGGCGACGAAGAGAAGCTGAAGACTTTGGCCAAGAAAGCCATGGGGCGGTTCTAACCAGCGTTCCGCGTGATCCACGAGTAGCCTTCGCGGCTTCCCTCCGAATTGACATTTCGCAGTCAGGTCAGTATCCTCGGGCACTTTATCATGTGAAGGAGTAGGGGTATGAAAGTCATTCTACAAGAGACCCTGGAAGGGGTCGGGCATCTTGGCGATCTCATTAACGTTGCCGATGGGTTTGCACGGAACTATCTGTTACCGCGGCGCAAGGCCGTCGAGGCGGATGGTCGAAGCATCAAGGCATTCGAACATGTCAAACGAGTGGCAGCCGAGAAGGCCAAGAAGGAAAAGCTCGAAATTGAAGCTCATGCCGAGAAGGTGTCGGCGGTTTCGCTGACGATCGAGATGCAGGCAGGTAAGGACGACAAATTGTTTGGCTCCGTCACTGCCAAAGACATCGCGGAAGGACTGGCCGCACAGGGCGTGACCGTGGATCGTCGTAAGATCCAGCTTGCTCATCCCATCAAGGAGCTTGGGACCGTCGCGGTGCCCATTAAGATGCTGCGGGATGTGACGGCCACGGTGAAAGTCCATGTTGTGAAGAAGCAAGAGCCTGAAGAGGCTGCGGTGGAAAAGTAGAATCTGGAGTACGGAGACGATGAGCAGCGACGCGATGGGTTCATGGGACGCACTGAAGACGGTTGATCCCGATGTCTATGCCGCGATCAAGGCGGAAGAAGTCCGGCAGCGTGAGAAGTTGTTGTTGATCGCGTCGGAAAATTTTGCCAGCCCAGCGGTGTTGGCCGCACAAGGTTCCTTGCTCACGAATAAATATGCGGAGGGGTACCCAGGCAAGCGGTACTACGGTGGATGCCAACATGCTGATGCAGTCGAGGACTTGGCGATTCAACGGTGCAAGGAAATCTTCGGCGCCGAGCACGTCAATGTGCAGCCCCATTCTGGCTCGCAGGCCAACATGGCGGCGTACTTGTCGGTGCTGAAGGCAGGAGACACCATTCTAGGGATGGATCTTGCTCAAGGGGGACATCTCACACACGGCAGTAAAGTCAACTTCTCCGGCATCCTTTTCCGCGTGTTCTCCTACGGCGTTGATCGCCAGACGGAAACCATCGATTATGATGCCGTTCAAAAAGTTGCGGAGGAATGCCGTCCCCGCATGATCGTCGTCGGGGCCAGCGCCTACGCACGCACTCTTGATTTTCCACGATTCCAACAGATTGCCAAATCAGTGGGTGCCTATTTATTGGTGGATATCGCTCATATTGCTGGGCTGATCGCAGCCGGTCTGCACCCCAATCCTGTCCCCTATGCCGACTTTGTGACGACCACGACCCATAAGACGCTGCGCGGTCCTCGTGGTGGTGTCACGATGTGTCGAGCTGAATATGCTAAGGCGGTCGATAAGCTGGTCTTCCCCGGTCTGCAGGGTGGGCCATTGATGCATGTGATCGCCGCCAAAGCGGTGGCCTTCAAGGAGGCCTTGTCGCCATCGTTCAAGCGCTATCAGCAACAAGTCCTGGCGAATGCGAAGGCACTGGCGAAAGAATTCGTGGATCGCGGTTATAAGATCGTCTCTGGCGGAACGGATACCCATTTGATGCTCCTGAATCTCGCCAATAAGGGCATCACAGGAAAAGAGGCCGATGCCGCGCTTGATGCGGCCGGGATCATCGTCAATAAGAACGCCGTCCCCTACGACGAAAAACCGCCCGCCGTCGCCAGCGGCATTCGTTTAGGGTCACCCATCGTGTCCACTCGTGGAATGCGAGAACCTGAGATGAAACAGATCGTAGAACTGGTCGACCGTGTTCTCCAGCATCGACAGGAAACAGAGGTGTTGGAAGACGTTCGCATACAGGCCAAGGCGTTGTGTGCCCGGTTCCCGATCTTTCACCCCTACTAGTCGGCCCCGAGCGAGAGAGCAGGTCGTTTCCAGTGAAATGTCCCTTCTGCGATGAACTCGAAGACAAGGTGGTCGATTCTCGTATGGCCAAGGAGGGCGAAGTTATTCGTCGCCGTCGCGAATGCCTTGGCTGTAAGCGTCGCTATACGACCTATGAACGGGTCGAAGAAATTCTTCCGGTTGTCGTGAAGAAAGACGGTCGCCGTGAGTCGTTCGACCGTACGAAGATTCTCGCGGGCCTCAAGAAAGCCTGTGAGAAACGACCCATCAGCACCGGCACCATCGAAGCCGTGACTGATCGAATCGAGAAACGGATTCAGGAAATGGGCGAAACGGAGATCGAAAGCCGAGTGGTGGGAGAAGAAGTCATGAAAGAGTTGCATCAACTCGACCAGGTGGCCTATGTCCGGTTTGCATCCGTCTATCGGGAGTTCAAGGACATCGAACAATTCATGGACGAGTTGAAGACCTTGGCTGACCAGCGACGAGACCATTGATCTCAGACCGTTATCCCTCTCACCGTTCGCTCTCAACTTCGTTCGCGATTTTCCCTTCTCCCTTCCTCCGATAGAGACGCAGATGACGATGATCGGAGCATGTTACGGCGGATGACCGCATCACTCTCAAAGCGTGGGCGACGAGACACGCCGTCTCCAGGGGCCACAAGTGTGGCGATCATAGGCGCCGGCCGTGGGGGCACTGCATTAATGGAAATCTTTGCGAATGATCCGCTTGTCCAGATCGTTGGGGTAGCGGAGGTGGTTCCGGACACGCCGGGGCTGGACCTTGCTCGACAACTGAAGATTCCGATCACCCATGATTATCGGCAGTTGCTCACGATGGAACATGTGGATCTGATTATCGATGTGTCCGGAGATCCAGAAGTCTGGAAATTTCTTCAAGATTTCCATCGGATGGGTGTGACTGCAATCGGTGGGGCCAGTGCAAAGTTCATGTGGGAATTGATTGAAGCCCGCATCCGCGCGACAGCCGAGATCGAAAAGACGCTGAATAAATATCAGTCGCTCTATCGACTCTATGTGAAGGAAACGGGCGCAGCCGTCACGGACGAACGGACGAGGATTGCCTGTGAGATTCACGACGGATTCGTGCAGATTTTGGCGGGTGTGAATTTCAAGCTGGATTTGTGCCAGCAGCTCATCCGAAAGAATCCTCGGGCCAGTCTTGCCACTCTCAAGGAGAGCAAGGCTCAATTGAAGCTGGCCATACAGGAAGCCCGCCAGGTGATCTTTAATCTCCGTCCGCTTCACTATGACAAGATGGATCTCATCCCTGGCCTCACGAACTATTTCGCCTCCTACCAGACCCAGACTCACATTGCCACGAAGTTCACGGTGACCGGAGATGAACAGATCTTGTTTCCCCGAACCAAGATCTTTCTTTTCCGCATCATCCAGGAAGCCTTGAGCAACGTTGAGAAGCATGCCAAAGCCGACCGGGTGTCGATCAAGCTGGATATCGGCGCAGACCGGTTACGGGTCACGATTACGGACAATGGTGTCGGGTTTGACATGGAGGCGGTGCTCCGGGACCCTGAAAAATGGGATCATTTTGGTATCAAGGGGATTCTGGAGCGAACACGACTCGTTGGCGGCGAGGGTCGCGTGGAGTCCCAACCAGGGAGGGGCACCAAAATCGTTGTGGATGTGCCAATGGGCAATAAGGAGGAGATAAACGATGGAGAAGATTAAAGTCCTCATCGCCGACGACCATCGGGTGGTCCGAGAGGGATTGGCGGCCATTCTCAAAACCAAAGAGGACATCCATGTTATCGGGGAAGCTCAGGATGGAGCCGAAGCCGTCGAAAAGGCCAGTACGCTTCTTCCTGATGTGATTCTGATGGATGTGAGTATGCCGCGCATGGGTGGTGTTGAGGCGACGCGGCAGATCAAACGCGAGCTCCCGCATATCGGCATCGTCGCATTGACGATGTACGAAGAACAACAATACATCTTTGACTTGGTCCGAGCCGGCGCGACAGGATACTTACTGAAAGACTCCGAGTCCTCTCAAATCGTGGCGGCCATTCGTGCGATCTATCGGGGTGAGTCGCTCATTCATCCATCGGTCGCCAGCAAGATCTTGGCCGAATTCTCGCTGATGGCCCAAAAAAAGGGAAAGAAGTCGGCTTGGGCGGAACACGATTTGACCGAGCGGGAAATCACCGTGTTACGTCTGGTGGCGGACGGCAAAACCAACAAGGAGATTGCGAACAGCCTCGACCTCAGCGAAAAGACCGTGAAGAATCACGTTCGGAATATCTTCCACAAACTGCAAGTCTATGATCGGACACAAGCAGCCATTCTTGCCATACGGAAGGGGCTGATCGAGTTGGATCCGAAGCGATAGCGCGTACCATCGATGCAGCAGGTCACCTATCTTGACGGGATCACATGCCAGTGGCCGAAGAAACGGTAGGACGACGCGAAATTTTTGCTCTCAATGGGGATATTGGTTCTTCGTCACGTCTACCAGAGAGCATAGTTCCATATGAAGACTACCCTAGCGAGGCAGTCTGAACACGGTGACCGTGTATGTCTTCAGGCTTCTGTCCGGGGCCCTTACGTCGATCAATATGGAAACGGTTGTCCCTAACCCTACCGTGGCCGTGACCTCACCTGACGGAACTCCTACCGCGGCGATCACTGACCCAAGCGAGGACATCTCGGCGTTCGGATCGGACTTGGTCGCGGAGAGGGTTATTCGATCAGCGGTGGCTGGGACATCTGCTGAGTAATTTATGATTCCCGAGGAGAAGGGTGGAGACAAACTGCCGGCGTTTATGGTTAAGGCAGACAGATTATTGTTGTCCATGGGCGCCGCGCGCTTGATGGTGATGCGGTAGGTTTTTGCAATTCCATTTTGAGCCGTCACGGTAATCAGCACATCTTTGGTCGTTCCTGGCCCACCGAGCGGGATTAGAGACTGGCCGTTATTGGGTACATCACCAGAGATCACGGCATTGGGATCGGACTTGGTCGCAGTGACGGTTACTTCGTTCACCGTGGTCTCGACGCTAACGTCATAGCTGAGGGTATCCTGGCTGAATGCGGGGGCCAGGGCGCCTGCTGATACGCTCAAGTTCTGTAATGAGTTGTTCCCCGCTAAGCCTGCCCTATTCAAGGAGACGACGTAGGTTCTTGATTTGCTCGTTGACTCTGAAACTATCACACTCACGGAGGTGGTTGTTCCCGCTGGCTTCAGGGCAACAACACGGCGTGTAGTCGCCTGCTGATCGCCCTCCACATCGATCGTCACACTGTCACCGCTTACGGCGGGTTGAGCGGTCATAATCACGCTCTCGACATTGCTGGACAGATTGACGCTATAGTTGGTTGTTCCCCCATTGAAGACCGGTTGGAGTGTTGCCTGCCCGCTTGTAGATGAAACTGTCAGGCTAGCAAGTTCTACCTCTGGGTTAATCGTCGCGGAGTCGCCACAGCCGTGGGCACTCCAGATGACGGCGACCAGAAGCGCGGCGGACATGCATCGACCGAGAATGCTGTGAGTTCGTGTCAAAGTGGTAGTCCTCTTGAGTGGTAAATGAACCAAGGAGACTCCGTGCTCCGGTGAACCCACACGGGAGGTCTTGAGGCTGTGAGCAGGTTCTTTGGTCAAACTATCCTTGGTGATGAGATACTCATTAAGACGTATAGCCAATTTGGGTAGGCAAGGTCAACGGCACCAGGGAAAGAAAACAATGTTCGCGGTGAAGCCCGGTTTGGACAGGGTTCATTCTCAGCGGCGAAGAGCGATAGGCCATCGCGGTGCATCGGATTTTTCCGCTCTGGAGTTTAAAAGATCCCACCGGTTCGCTGCCACGATTTAACGCTCTGGTCGGAAAACGTTAATCGTATAAGTCTTTGGAGTTATCCCGTCCTGAGCGATTACGAGGATCGACGCTGTCGTGGTCGTATTCCGCCCAAGCGAGACTGTCACGCGCCCAGTCGGAGTTCCCGCTGCAGCGATGACCGAACCGCCCGAGGACATTTCTGCATTCGGATCCGACTTGGTTGCGGTCATGGTGATGGTTTCATCGTTTGCGGAAACGCTCGCATTATAAGTCAGCTGGCCTGGAGAAAAGCTGGGACTCAATGTGCCGACTGATAGCGTCAAGTCCGAAAGGTTACTGTCAGTCGAAGGCGCCAATCGGTTCACGGTGACGGCGTAGATCTTGGAGTCGCCGTTCGGTGCTGCGACGGTAATTGATATAGTCTTCCTGGTCCCTGGCCCGTCGAGCGCTATGTTCGCTTGGCCTCCGTTTGGCACATCCCCGGAGATCACGGCATTCGGATCAGATTTGGTGGCTGTGACGGTGACGGCGGTGACACCGGTGGCCACCTCGACATTGTACTGCGTAGTGCCGGCAGAAAAGACGGGGTCCAGGGTACCAGGAGATACATTAAGGGCTTCTAAATTGTTATCAGCCGACAGTGCCGCGCGGTTCACCGTGATGAAGTACGGTTTCTGGCTTCCATTCTGTGCAGTTACAACTACCTCTACTTCGGTGCTCGATGGACCGAGTGGCAAAGAGATGGACCGCGAACCTACACTTTGCCCGGCAATAGTCAGGCCTGCAGCTGTATCATCAGGCTCCGCAGTCACAGTGGTACTCGCAACTCTTCCACCGACATTGACGGTATAGCTCGTTCTCGTTGCGCTGAATGAAGGGGACAGAGATCCTGGTGACACGTTTAACCTCCGGAGGTTGTTGTTCCCGCGGAGGGCTGTGCGCGAGACGACCAGGGTATACTGTTTCTGAGTGCCGTTCGGCGCAATCCCAACCACGTTGATGACGGTGCTCAGACCAGGATCTCGAAGAGGAACGGTGTGGGGTTGCCCGGAGATGGCCGCTTGGCCGTTCACCGTCATCGTCGCAGCAGGATCATCTAAGGTTGGTGTCACCCTTATATTGTTGACGCTGCTGGCGACGGAGACTTGATAGTTCAGGGTGTTTGCGTCAAATCCGGGCTCGAGAGAACCTGACGAAATCAACAAGCTCCGTAATGAATTGTTACCTGTTAAGCTGGCTTTCGTAAGGAGGACGGTATAGGTCCTCGAATTGGTCCCCGATTCTGACACGACGATATTCACCGAAGTCGTCGATCCCGCCTCGCCGAGGGTGATGGGGCGGCTTGTCGTTGCCTCACCGTTAATCGTCACGCTGTCGCCGGCTACGGCAGGTTGTGCAGTGATGGTGACACTCGTGAGGGTGTTGGCAAGATCCGCCTTGTACTGAGTGGTTCCGCTGCTAAACCCTGGCTGTAGCGTACCTGGATCGACGGACAAGCTCGCGAGTTCCACCACAGGGTTTACGGTTGCGGAGTCACCACAGCCGTAAAAATTCAACGCACCGGCACTCAGGAGACCAATGGCAAGATATTGCCCCACTACTGTAAAGAAGTAGTTCATAAGAGTGCTCGTTATTCCTTTTGTATCAAATGATGGATGCGTTCGTCGTTCTAGATGAACACAATCAGAAATTCGATGGTCGGCAGAAGGCTCTAGAGCTGACTGCCTTGTCAGACACAGGGTACGCAATCAATCGTATAACGAATCTGATCGGTTGGGTCAACAGAGAGGTGGTAGGAGTTGTAAGGATTGCAAATAGTGTGACTTCTACGAGACAGGAATATCCTACCCGAGAGGTGCCTTCCATAGCTGAGCACGCGGTTTAGCATGCGATTGCTGAGAGAGGCGTGCTTGGTATAGCCCAACACCGCTTGAAAGACCTACGCGTGACGCTGGATCTCGCCGCTTGAAATTGATTGGAGAACCTATACTCCAGATTGCCCAGTGCTGATGGTCACCGTCAAGGAGTCACTCGGATTGGACTCACGGTTTGTTGCAGTGTTGGTCACTGTGCTCGTAATCGAGTGTTGGATTCCTTCATTATCCCCACTCAGGGGTGTCGTCGGCTGGAGAGTGTTTGCTGCCTGATCGAAGATCGAACCGACTCTGGTTCCATCCACATAGAGATTCGGAGTTTGTCCAGGTCCCGGCTGAGGTATTCTGAATCTCGGGGTTGTGAAAGTGGTGATGTTGTCCGACCTGCTAGTGCCAGGGACGCACCCATCAGGATCAGGGTTCTCAGGACTTGGTGGCTCAAGAAGAGGGCAGGAGTCATCCTCGGCAATTAGGTCTGGTTCGCTCGCCGGTGGTGCCGGTGGTGCTGCTGGCTCTGGCTGGGTCACCGTCATGGAGTAAGTCCTGTCCGTGCCATTTGGCGCAATCACGCGAACTTCTATTTCAGTGGTCGATGGACCACCTGTGAGAGGAATAGAACGAGAATTCCCCCCTTGGTTATTGATCTCCACGGTTGCATTTGAATCCTGGGGAATGGCGGTTACGGTGATGGCAGTAGCGCTGCTGTTAACGTCGTTTACGGCATAGTCAGTCCTAGCCCTTGTTGTACTAAACGAGGGACTTAGGGTGCCCGGCGAAACGGTCAAACTCTGAAGATTGTTATTTCCCGATGGTAGGGGAGGGGCTGCTCGGTCTACGGTAATGGTGTAAGGCTTTATGCTGCCATTCGGTGCTCTTACCGCGATAGTGATGGTGGTGCTCAACCCAGCATCACGCAACGGAATGATGTGAGTCTGCCCGGAGGTCGTGATCGGCCCGGGCCCGTTCGCCGTAACGGTCAGGGTTGCAGCGGGATCGTCCAGCGTCGGCGTAACCCTGATGCTGGCCACGGTGCTGGCCACATCGACCGTGTAGATCGTGGTATTCGGACTGAAACTAATCAGGTTAGGACTTGAGGTACTCAGCCTCACCGTCAACGCCGACAGATTGTTGTTCCCCGAAGGCGGGGGAGGGGCTGCTCGGTCTACGGTAATGGTGTAAGGCTTTATGCTGCCATTCGGTGCTCTTACCGCGATAGTGATGGTGGTGCTCAACCCAGCATCACGCAACGGAATGATGTGAGTCTGCCCGGAGGTCGTGATCGGCCCGGGCCCGTTCGCCGTAACGGTCAGGGTTGCAGCGGGATCGTCCAGCGTCGGCGTAACCCTGATGCTGGCCACGGTGCTGGCCACATCGACCGTGTAATTTAGATCATTTGCATTGAAGGCTGAGTCAAAGGAGCCAGGTGATACGGTTATGTTTCGGAGATCATTATTCCCGCCAAGAGGAGCACGAACCACGTTCACTGTATAGACTTTGGTTGTGCCATTCTGTGCGACGACAACGATGTTATTAATGAAGTTCGAACCAGGCGCAGGCAATGGAGTGGTTTGAGCCTGTCCGGAGGTGGCGGCTGTTCCATTTACGCTCATGCTCGCAGTAGCATCTTGCAGTCTTGGGGTAATCCTGACGCTGGTCACATTGTTCGCCAGGGTGGCTGGCAAGTTCACCGTGTAGCCGGTCCTAGTTGCCCTGAAGGATGGGTCTAAAATCCCCGGAGCCGTGGCTAGTCCCTGCAAATTGTTATTGCTTGACGCCCCACGACTCACTACGATCTCGTAGGATTTCGTGCTTCCATCCTGAGCTGTGATGAGAATTGGAATGGTGGTAGCTTGGCCGCCATCATTGAGATTGACTGTGCGTGTTTGGCCGGAGGTTGACGCTTGCCCATTTACGGTCATCGTCGCGGCAGAGTCTGAGGGAGTAGGGGTGATATTTACGGTGTCAACACTATTGGCGACACTGGCCGTATATCTCAATGTATTTGCATCGAATGTGGGAGCTAGAGCTCCTGGTGAAAACCCCAAGCTATCTAATGAATTATTCCCGTTTAAGTTCGCTCTCTTAACTTGGACGGTATAGGACTTTGAAGTGCCTCCTGTGCCTGTATCCGTGACGACAATCGTGACGGTCTGCTGTTCGCCTGGAGTTGGGAGCGTAATGGTTTGACTCGAAGCTTGCTGGTTATCGAAGCGTATAGTGTCTCCAGCTACTCGAGGAGTCGCGGTGATCGTTGTGCTCAAAAGATCGATGGAGAGTTGAACGGTGTAGCCAGTTGTTGCGGGATTAAATGGTGGCTCTAGTGTTCCATCGGAGACTGAGAGATTCCCGAGTGCTGCCGGCTCGCCAACACTTGCTGTATCCCCGCAGCCGAAGCTGCTCAATCCGGTGGCGATGAGGAGCCCGGTGGCTAGCAATCGTCCAGAGAGCCTTAGAGTGTGTCGCATGTCAAGCTTAATCACTTTCTTGAAAGGTGGCAGTGCGGAAACGGTCGATTCTATAAATTTGAGATTCAGAATTCCAATAGCGAGGGCAGGCTCGAAATCCATCAATTCATGCTGCTAGAAATAATTGGGGTTTGAACCTATAGCTGAATCTTGCGGGTCAGGTCAAGAGTCCGAATGGCCCTGTGGTAGGTGCGTAAAGGGTAAGGCAATAGAGACGGGTTCGAGTTTCCTTGCAAGGGGTGGATTTTTTCAGAAAATACTTGGTTGTCAGCTCACCGGAGGGCAGTGGGCGAACGATATGTCCCCGGATAAGGCCCTATTCTTCTATGGGGAAGGAGCTATCAGCGATTGGATCACGGTGATGCTATAGCGCGTTTCGCTTGTTGAATCCTGCGAGATAACCGTGACGACTATTTCCGTGAATATCCCGAATAATGGCACAGTCACCTGACCACTTGAGATGCCTGGTGCGGCAATCACCGTACCCAAGACGGATGCCGTGGCCTGCGGATCGGACTTTGTTGCTGAGATCACCACGGCATTAACGCTATTGTCGACGCTCGTTGTGTAGAACAACTGGTTCGGGTCAAATGCTGGGTTCAAGATGAGGGTGGTAGGTCCTGAGGACAGGGTTAAGCCAGATAGTCTGCTGTCGTTCGAAGCGGCCCGTTGGACGGTGACGGTGTAGGTCTTTTGAACGCCACTTGGAGCGATCACGAGAATGTTAATACCTGTGCTCGACCCTGGTGTTCCGAGCGCAATATCACGGGGCTGGCCGGAACTTGTTCCCTGGCCATTTATTTCCATTGTGGCATTCGCATTCTGGAGTGTCGCGGTGACAGTTACACCGTTGACGTTGGTGGGTACTTGTACCGTGTAGGTTAGCAATGCCGAATCGAAAGTAGGAGTCAGAGATCCCGGTATTACCGTCAATGCAGACAGATTGTTGTTGTTGGAGGGTGCCGCTCGATTCACGGTGATGCTATAGGTCTTGCTGTTTCCATTTGGTGCGGTCACGGTGATTGAGATCGGTGTGGCGGTCCCAGGCCCACCGAGCGAAATAGTGGCTTGACCGGTTGCTTGCCCAGTTCCAGGATCAGCGATGGATCCAGAGAGGACAGCATTAGGGTCGGATTTGGTCGCAGTGACAGTGACTTGAGAAACGTTATTGGTCACATCTACGGTGTAGGTCATGATGTTCGATGCGAAGGTAGGTGACAAGGGGCCAGGTAGGACGCTCAAATTCGACAAATTGTTATCGCTGGACAGGCGATTTACGGTGATCCCGTAAGTCTTTATGGTGCCATTGGGAGCAGCTACAGTGATTGTGACTGGTGTAGCGGTCCCTGGCCCTCCAAGTGGAATCGTGGCTTGTCCAGTGGCGACTCCTGCCCCAGCGGTCAGCGATCCCGACATCACGGCGTTTGGGTCTGATTTGGTTGCGGAAACGGTCACGCTGGTGACGGTCGCCGCTACATTTACCGTGTAGTCTAATGTATCTGAGGTAAACGCAGGGGCCAAGGTGCCCGGCGTCACAGTTAAGGCTGACAGGTTGTCGTCGCTCGATAAAAGTCTTGTGACATGAATGGTATAGGTGGTCTCATCGCCGGTCGCTTGTGAGAACAAGACGATCGTGATGGTGGTAATCGATCCTGGCGTACCCAGTGAAATAGCGCGTCCTTGCCCCGCAGTGGTGACCAATCCGTTGATCGTCATCTCTACCGTGCTGCCTTTGGGAGTGGCCGTTACCGTGACGCTATCGGCAGAAGTGGGCGCATTGACTTTGTAGCTCGTCGTATTGCTGAAAAAACCAGGCTGGAGTGTGCCGGGAGTGACGACCAAGCTGGCGAGAGGGACTCTGACATCCTCCGACACTGACACGGAGTCGCTGCAACCGTTGGAACTCAAGCTGAGTGTGAGGAGAAACGCGACGACAAATCGTTGTCCAATGTAGATCAGATCCCGTCTCATGTAAATCCGATTACTTTCTCTTGAGGTTGTGAAAGAGAGAACCGGTCATGCTTACAAACCCTAACCGCAGCTGCCGATACTACGGGCAGGGATGAAATCGGTCTAGCCCTACATAGGTAAGGGTTTGCTGGGTTTGAAGATGTGGCTGCTGAGAAGATGAACGCGATTCTCGAACAGAACGGACAAAACGGCCTATGACATAAGAACGTTGAGTTTGCGCGGTGAACGGGTCAGCGCTTGGTTTCTGAATCGTTCTTTGTTTGGGTAAGGAGTTCGGTCTTGGAGGGAACCTGAGTGAGAAGGTCCGGACGCACTTGGAACACCCCATGGATTCGTTGGCCGGTCGCATAGAGGAGATCGCCTCCCCGGTTGCCGAGCGTCAGTTTTCCGACTCTTTTACCGTCTTTCCCGGTAGCCACAAATTCAGCACTTGGCGCCAACAACCCATAGGGGGCCAGTGGGGAGGATTGTTTCAGGACACGTTCTTCAGCCGGAAGGTTCGCTACCCGGCTGACGAAGAGATCGGCAGCTTCCTGAATAACCTGCATCATGGGTTGGTCTTCGAGCACCCACTCACCGTTTTGGTGGATCAACACGTACTGCTGATCTCGTGTCTTCACCGACAACATCGCCACGTCCGTAGAATCGAGCCCAAGGAGTCTCTTGTCCTGAAGATTGAAAAGGTCTCTCGTTAGGTCCTTGATCAGAACAGGGTTCATGCGATAGAGCGGCCCCTCCGATGTGGTTTGCGCGATCGCCTCACCACTGTGCGGGTCCGGTTGATAGAGTCGGACGGACTGGTCTCCGCCTGCGGTGTACACGGTGATCTTCACTTTTTGCGTCGTGAGGGTTGTGGCAACGGTGTCTCGTTCAGGGCCGGGGTCGATAATGTTGAGTGCTTTCAGATCCTCCAACCGAAACATCAATGACCGGACTTCATTCTGATCGGCTTCAGCTTCGACAGGGTAGGTGATCTTCCAGGATGGTCTGGGCTGACCCTTCGCCACGTTGGCGATCACAATTTCAGTTGTCGGGTATGTCAGGCGGACTCTCTCGACGTCGTTTTGCGTGAATCGCAGCAGCTCCTTGCGGCGAAATGTCATCAACGATTTATTGATGAAATCTTTCGGTGCGAGGGTCGTCAATAACACGCGCTGGTCTGACGCCCGAAGAGCGTACAAGGTATTGGAGAGGGGGCCGCTGTCGCCGATAGAAATGATCTCCTGCTGCCCTCCTGCTCTGATAGTCAGGGTGCTCACAGGCTCTTCGAGCCCGAATGATGCCAAGGTAGAGGATTGTTTCTCGAGAGTCCTGGTGACGGTTCCTGTCACCAGTGCTCGAATAAGCGCCTGCACTTCGCGGCTATCGGCGTCTGTTTGAAGCGGCGCTATGATCGACCATTTCCCTGGGGTGTCCTGCTTGAATTTGATCAGTCCCTGGGCAGTCGTGATCGAGAGTTCGGTGATAGCGGTTTCCGGAAAAGGAAGAAGTTGCTTCTGTTCAATGTCCCGTTTCTCTTCCTGTTGCTTGGCCGGAAACTCCACCAGGTAGAGATAGCCACCCAGACCAGCGAGAAGCACCAGCATCAGGAGTGTCGAAAGGTAGCGTGACATAGGCTAGAGGCGTCTGCGCTTTCTCCATACGATGATGCCGGTGAGCAACGTCATGAGAGGAAGGAAGACGACCTGAATATAGATCAGTGTTCGTTCCTGGGTGGGGTTGGGCGTGAACGGATGCAATGCCGGTTCTCTGGGGGCGATAGAGATCAAATCTCGTTCCTCGGCCAGCCACCCCATGGTATGGAGAAAGAAGTCGCTGTTGCCGGGAAAGTTAAAGAAGGCATTGGACACGAAGGTTGAGTTGCCGATGATGGCGATGGCTGGGCGAGGGTCGCCTTCTTTTAGAGCCTGCTTGGGAGCCAATGCAGCGGCCATGGGGAGCGGTCCTTTCACATCTTCTTTTTCACTGAGACTCACGACCCGGCCTTGCATGTTTGTTTCAGCCCAACTGTTCGGGGACGTTCGGGCGAGCGGCACGAAGTCCCAGTCTTTTCCGATCGCCTCGTCGAAGGTGACATGCTGTGAAAGCGGAAACAGTACGGCGGACGTGAGGTCCTGCGTGATCTCATGCTCGGTAAACGTTCGGACGAGTAACGCGGTAAGGTCCCCTTGAGCCAATCGATCTTGCAGATCCACCAGCACTCCTGGACCAAGCCCCAGGCCCCAATGGGCGAGTAATGATTCCAAGCCGGTCTGGGTATCGGGATCAGCCAACACCAACAGGTGGCCACCCGTATCCACGTAGGCTCGAATTCGCTCTTGTTCGTCCTTCATCACAGTACGACGTGGCCCGGCCAGGACCAGCACCGATGTGCTGTCCGGCACAGCTGACTCCTTGAGGAGCGAGACGGTGCCGATGTCGTACCCTTGTCGAGTGAGGGCTTCTTTGGCGATCGACAGGCCGTTCCGTTCCTTATCTTCGATACTTAATTCACTATGGCCTTCGACAAAGACGATACGCTTTTTGGAATCCTTGGAGATACGAATCAACGCGCCGGTCAACTCGACCTCAGACGGTGAGGTGACGCGGATGGTCTGTCCGTCACTCTCAAAAATAGCCGTATCGGTCCGGAAGATCCCATAGTTCTGGGCCATCTTGGGCTCTTTCTCAGGATCGATGAACTCCACGCGGAGTTTCGTAGAAGCTTGCCGGTAACTCTCCAGCCGTTCCTTAAATGCTTGGTAGCCGGGGTCTTTTTCTCGAGTAAACACGGTGATGTTGACGTCGCGTGGCAGCGTTCTGAGGACGCGATAGGTTTGTGGGGCGAGTGTGAAATTCTGATTTTCCGAAAGATCCCATCGTACGGAGTGGCGTGACGCGAGGAAGTTCACGATGACCAGAATGCCTAAAAACAGCAGGATCATCACGGCGCTGTTCAGCCCCATCTTCGTGGAGCGCCGGCCGGAGAACGCTTTCACGGTCTCGAAATGCAAGACGAAGAACAGTACCAAGGATAGGAGCGTCGCCCCTTCCGCAATCGTGACGGCCCACAACCAGTCAGGCCGAAGGCTATAGGCGATCATGCCACCGATTCCGAGGGCAACTCCGATCAGACCGAGAGGAATGGATTTGAGGCTCATTTCCAGCGAGTCGATTCCACGATACGATGTGTGAGAAACAGCATGAGCGCGAGTCCGCTTCCGAAGTACACGAAGTCGCTCGTGTCGATCAACCCGCGGACGAGGTGATCATAGTGCTCCATGTAAGAGACATATGAAATAATATGGCCGGCGGTGGTATCGCCGAACAGACTGCCCAAACCGGCGATCAACCAGATCGTCAACAGCATGCCGAAGCTGACAAAGGCGGCGACGATCTGGTTTTCCGTCAGCGCCGAGGCAAAGACCCCCACGGAGAGAAACAAGGCTCCCAACAGCACCATTCCTAGGTACCCGGTCCAGATCGGGTTCCAATCAAAATCGCTGAACAGCATCAAGACGGTTGGGACCAGGATCGTAAATCCCAAGAGCCCGAGATAGATCAGCAGAACACTCACGAATTTGCCGATGATGATGTCGGTGATCCTGATGGGAGAGGTGAGCAGGAACTCAAAGGTTCGCAATTTTCGTTCTTCTGCGAACAGGCGCATGGTTAGGATCGGTAAAATGATCAGCAGCACGATCCGTACGCTGGCGAAGAGGTTTCGGAAGACCAGGTCGTTCAGGTTGATTTGTGCGACCCCTCCCTGCATTTGCATCAGCTGGATGGCTTGTGCCCCGGCAAATCCGACATAGAGATAGGAGAGCAGTCCGAAGATGAGCAGAAAGACCGCCCCTACGACATACACGATGGGTGAGACGAAGTACCCGCGGAGTTCTTTGGCGATGATGGCTTGCACAGGGGTCATCGATCCACCTACGCGTCCGTCCGTTCGGCGGAGGCACCGACCATGGCCTCTGCCGGTTCTGCGAGGTGATTCTCGTGGCGTGTGAGTTGGAGGAAGACGTCCTCCAATGTCATGGATATGGTGCGGAGTTCGAGCAAGCCCCAATTGGATGAGACCACCAGACGCGCGATCTCATCTCGCAGATCACGGCCTAGCTCACATTCGAGAAGGAAGCTTCCTCCCCCCTGTCCCGGCAGCACATTGAGGATGCCTGGGATCGCGCGAAGTTTCATGTCGCAGTCGGGGGGGACGGACTTGAGGGTGATGGAAACCTTCTCTGATTGGCGTAATCGGGCCGACAATTGTTCGGGGGTGTCCTCTGCGACGATGCGCCCCTTGTTGATAATGACGACTCGTTGGCAGACTGCGGTCGCCTCCGGGAGGATGTGCGTGCTGAGGATCACGGAATGGGAACCGGCCAGGCTCTTGATCAGCTCCCGGATCTCGATGATCTGCTTTGGGTCGAGCCCGACCGTCGGTTCGTCGAGGATCAGGACCGGGGGATCATGGAGCACCGCCTGTGCCAGCCCTACGCGCTGGCGGTACCCGCGCGAGAGATTTCCGATCAGCCGATGACGCACTGAGCCTAGTTCAAGCTTGCCGATGGCTTGGTCGAGCCCTGCTGTGAGGGCCTGCCCCGTCATGCCACGGAGACGGCCGACGAAGGTTAGATACTCGGTGACGGTGAGCTCCTGATAGACGGGTGGCGTCTCCGGCAGATAGCCGATCTGTCGCTTGACTTCCAGTGGCTGATCCGTGCAATCAAATCCTGCGACACGAGCGTGGCCTTCTGTTGCCGGCATAAAGCACGTGAGGATCCGCATCGTGGTCGTCTTGCCAGCCCCATTGGGACCGAGAAATGCCAACACCTCTCCCTTGGCCACCGAAAAGGTGACGCGATCGATTGCCGTATGATGGCCGTACCGCTTGGTAATGTTGTGAACGTCGATCACGAAAGTGATATCGGTGCGAACAACTGTGGTATTTGGAGCAGTCTCGCTCTCAAAACAACAATCTGAGCAGCAACCACAGGGATATTACTCACAACATCCGAGGCAGTCAAGACGGCCATGTGGCTTAAGAGTGACAGATGACTCCATCACGCTGAATGTTCGTGCGAACGGGGTCGTCGTACAGGAACAGTTCTTCGCCGTTCCGGATGGCTCATTCATGAGTCTCGATCTTGTCATTCGAGGACGTGTCAACTTAAGGTGTTGAATTTCGATCTCATCTCATTTATATCTGGACCCCGATAGAGTAGACCGTTGTCGGTTTTGTGTAGGGTGACTCTCCTCATGGATCCACTACGGTTTCCATACGGAGGTGGGGGAGGCAGGTACTCCGGTCGGTATTGTTGAAAGCCCATACCTTTCATACTCTGATCTCCACTCGTCCCAGAAGTAAACGATTCCGGTAGAGGGAGGCGGCTCATAGCATGAACACCTACTCTCATCGCACTCGGCTCTCAACCTCAAGTTCTTTTGCGCTCTTCTTCTGCCTCTCCCTGGGGGCCTGCTCATGGGTTCCCAAGGGGGACATGCAACTTGACGTCGGCATCAAGGATCGAGGAGTGGCTTCCTGGTATGGTGCAGTTCCACGGCAGGAAGGCGGCGAACGGCGAACTGTTCGACATGGAAGCTCTGACCGCGGCACACCGTACCATGCCACTAGGGAGTGTGGTCCGTGTCACCAACCTCATCAATGGCAAACATCTCCATGTGCGGATTACCGACCGAGGTCCCTATGAAAAAGGGCGAATCATCGATCTGTCTCGCAGAGCGGCGATGCAATTGGGTATGGAGCATGAGGGATTGACGTATGTGCAGATTGAGATCGTCGGTGAGCGCCGTCCGGAGCTCATGTGGCTTAAAGAGACCTTTGCTGGACGAACGGCTTCGGTGCTGACGGATGCCAGACCATGGTTTGACCGGACTTCATCCGGCATGACTGCTCACGCTCGAAATCTTCAGGGTGACCTCTGGGTAGCCAGGCGGAATCGTTGGGCTCTGGCGATGCTTGCGGTCGATCATTCAGTGGGATCTCCGGTCCCCGCATTAGTGCTTGCCTAATCTCACCGACATTGATTCTATCCTGGTTGACAGTGTGCAAAGGTCTCCACTAGACTGCCGGTTCTCATTCTCAAATGAGAGCACCAACCGATAGAGCGTTCGTTTATCGTCAAGGGGGAGGCACAGATCGATGGCCAAAAAGCGGGTAGCGGAGCCGGAAGAAGCGAAAATCAAAAAGAAGATTGCCGCCAAGCTCACCGACCACAAGTCTTCGCAAGGAGACACTGCACTCAGATCTCTAAAAAAGCGATTGAAAAGAGAGCAACGGAAGAGGCGGGCCCTTGCCCAACGGAAGAAGCAAGCGGCTGGAAATAAGGCAGAGGCGGCCACCGCATCAAGTTAGGTATGTGGTTAGGATAGTTGGAACTGGTAGTACTTCTATGGAGCAAACTCAAAAATCTCCATTGCCGGGTATGAACCCCCTTGGTCATCACGCCAGTGATAGTCCTCTGGATGGCGACGTCGCTGATTCGACGCAGTCCGAGCCGCTCGCACCTGCTGAATCAGGTGGTCGTGGCCAAGAAGCAGTCGCGCTTGACGAAGAGCAAATTAAGGATGAGATCGATATCCAGATCGATCTCCTCAAGGATCCTGATTGGGTCGTTCGTCGAGAAGCTGTCATCACGCTCGGGGAGATGGGCGATGAACGATGTGTGGAGCCATTGGCTCGCGCATTGCGCGATGGGGATTGGCAGGTCCGTGAAGTGGCCATCGAGGCGATGGGGCAGGTGGGCTCTCCCGCCGTTGAGACGCTCCTGAAACTGTTGCGCGACTGGGAAGTGCGCAAATATGCTATTTTGGCGCTTGGGAAAATTCGCGATGAGCGGGTGCTCGATCCCTTAATGCTTCAACTTCGGAACGATGAGTTTAAAGATGATGCCATTCATGCCTTGGTGGAACTCGGTGAGCCTTCGGTCGAGAAGTTGATCGCAGCGCTTCGAGACAAAGATGAAAACGTTCGAAAGAGTGCGGTGCTGGCCTTGGGGCGGATCAAGAACAGCGATGCCATCACTCCGCTCATCACCATGCTCGGTGATCAAGACTGGTTCACTCGGCTGACGGCGGCTGCTGCTTTGGAGTCCATCGGCGACGACCGGGGACGCGAGGCGATCAAACCCTTGCTCAAGGACCCGGACATGGTCGTGAAGATGCGCGTCGAGCGCATCCTTGCCAAGTGGAAGAAACCGTCCCCTTCACAGACGACCAACGCCTGAGTCACTGGCTCAGGAGTTGATCCATCCTGACTTGAAGCTCGTCCAACTTCTTCAACGTAACCGCTTTCCCCATGGCAACCTCCAGCTTCACGTCTTGGAGTGATCCGGCTAGATCTCGTAGGGCCTTCGTCATGGAATCGGCTTTGGCTCCCTTGGTCAGGGCTTCCACCGTATCGATGGCTTGCGACAGCTCCTTTGCTGCGTCGCCGTACCGTCGCTCGACTAGGTGGGCCTTGGTCTGTACCAATCTGGATTTGGCGTCCACGAGCCCTTGACGACGGCGGAGATCGCGCTCGATCCCGAGCGTGGTATCTAACACATTTCTGGATACATCTTTTAAGGACTGCTGCAGCTCGGCGACGGTTCGCTGCAGTGTGCCGACGGGTCGTTGCCCCATATAATAACCTGCTCCGAAAGCGCCGACGAGCAGCAGGAGCACCGTGAGAAATTTCACCATAATAGTTTCCTTGTTAACGGCGACGTGTTCCTGAAGTCAGATGCATGATCTGTTGCAGCAGGCTCTGTGCCGACGCGATGCGTACCGCCTCATCGGAGTCTTGGAGCCCTTGGACCAGTACCGGGACGGCCTCGGCGCGGCTCTTTCGTAATGCTTTAGCAGCCATCAGCCGAGGGAGCGGTTGCTGGTCTTGGAGGAGCGTGTGCAGGAGCGTCAGGACTTGCTTGTCCGAGGAGGCACTCAGTGCTTGTGCCGCTGCACTGCGAATGGAAGGGTCCTTGTGTCGCGCGAGTTCGGTTGCAATAGCCAGGGCCGAGCCATCGCCTAGACGGAGCAACCCCTCAACGGCACTGGCACGGACGTGAGGATTGGGGTCCCGGGTGAGCGCCAGCAGGAGGGGCCGATTCTCCTTGATGCCGAGTCGTCCTAAGCTTGTGGCGGCCACGCCACGCACCATCCCTATTTCGTCCCCGATGGCATGTGTCAACGGAGCGACGCCGTGTGGAGAACCAAATTCTCCCAATGCTCCTGCGGCAAAGGCTCGTACGGATGGGTCGGGATCATATACGGCTTGGGACAGGACGGCCAGGCTGCCAGGGTGTTTGAGGCGCCCCAGCGCTCCGAGCGCCGCCATTCTCGACTCAGCATCCGGCAAGGTCGCGGCGCTCTTGATATCGTTCAGTTTCTCGGGAAGGCCAAGTTTGACCAACGCTGCGTAGGCAAAGACGGCTTCAGGTCCGTCTTCGGTGCGGGCGACGTCGAGGAGCCGTTGTCGAACATCACTTGCCTTCGCATCACCCAACGCCGTCATGGCGGCAATGCGGACGGTCGGCATCTCATCTCTCAATGCGCGACGCAAGGCGCCGGATTTTGCCGCGAGTCCGGCTTTCCCGATCGCTTCAGCGGCTCGTGCTCGTACGACCACTGAGGTATCCAGTAACCCATCTTCCAACAACGCGGCGGTTTCCGGCAGGCCTAACTCGGCCAGAGCCGAGTAGGCAGCGATGCGAACATGTTCGTGGCGGTCTCGGACGTGGCTGGTGATCACACCAAGCGCCAAGGGACGGAGGAGGGAGTGATCATGGGAGTTTCTGGCCTGGTTCAACTTTGCGTAGATTGTCAGTGCATCGTCTGTTCGTCCTAGCCGGACATAACTCAGCAAGGCCAGCCGGAGGAATGATTTCGAGGGAGTTGCGTCGGGAGGCAACTCCCTGAACAAACTCGCCACCGCCGGGTAATCGCCGGCTTTGAACAAAGCCGCAGCCTTGGGCTCAACCTTTGAAGAGGGTTCTGGCAGGGCAGCATGGAGCGTCGTTGGAACGATGAGGCTCAGCACGAGCGTGCCCCATACCCACAGGCTGGGTATTCCATTGTTCCGCGATTGCTCCAGAGGGCGCCGGTTCCTTGCGTCGAACCAAACTACCATGTCGTCGGCATGCGCACCGTCGCGGGACGGTACATGAGACTGACATAATCCTTGAGCATGCGCGTAGTGCAGAACTGAGGAGCGACGGTGCGTATGCATTCTTTGACCATTTGGAGCCAACCTCGAGGAATATCGTCTCGATCGCGCTGGTAAAACAACGGGACAACTTCTTGTTCCAATAGACGATAGAGTTGCTCCGCATCATGATGATCTTGAGCCTGCGCGTCAGCGGGCTCACTTAACGGTTGGATTCCCCACCCGTTGGCTCCATTGTAGCCCTCGACCCACCACCCATCGAGAATGCTCAGATTCAGGACGCCGTTCAGCGCGGCTTTCATCCCGCTGGTGCCGCTGGCCTCCATGGGGAAGCGAGGGGTGTTCAACCAAATGTCGACACCTTGGACCAGATACTTCGCCATGTGCATCTCGTAATCTTCAAGGAATGCAATACGGCCTCCCAGTTTATGGTCATGGCAGAAATTCAGCACTTCGTGAATGAAGTACCGACCCGGCTCATCGGCTGGATGGGCCTTGCCGGCAAACACGAGCTGGACCGGTCGCCAACGGTCCTGGAGCAGCGCTTTTAATCGTTCCAAATCTCGAAAGAGCAAGGTAGCCCGCTTGTACGTTGCGAACCGTCGGGCGAACCCGATCGTCAACGCTTCGGGGTCCAGGAGCGTTCCACGAGTGAGGACTTGCGATGGTTGGAGATGTCCATGCATCCACCCGTTTCTGGCGCGTTCACGGATAAAGCCCATCAGTTTTCGCTTCATCGTCTGTCGAACCGCCCACAGCTCATGGTCGGGCACATCCATCACGCGCTGCCACATGGCTGGGTCGTCGCAGGTCTGGGTCCAGGTTGGGCTCAAGGTCTTGCCGTACAGGTGGTGGAGTTCCGGTGAGATCCATGTCGGCACATGAATGCCGTTGGTCACACTCCGGATCGGGATTTGGTCGCTCGGCAATCCCGGCCAAAAGTGTTGCCACATTTCTCGTGACACACGGCCATGCTCGCGGCTGACGCCGTTGACATGGGCCGAGAGGCGCATGACGAGCGCCGTCATATTGAAGCCATGTCCGCCTGATTCGGGAGTCTCGCCGAGACGGAGAAACTCGTCGCGTGAGAGCCCGAGTTGTTCCCAATACCCGGCAAAGTACCGATCCATCAGATGGTGCGGGAACACATCGTGCCCGGCCGGCACAGGAGTGTGCGTGGTGAATACCGTGCTTTGGCGGACAAGCTCGCTGGCTTCCGCGTGAGACGAGCCCTTGTGAACATATTCTCGCACCCGTTCCAAGGTCAGGAACGCAGAATGTCCTTCATTGGCGTGCCACACCGATGGCGAGATGCCGAGCGATCGCAGCATGCGCACGCCGCCGATCCCCAACAAGATTTCCTGACAGAGCCGCATTTCCTGATCGCCGCCGTAGAGACGGGCGGAGAGGGCGCGGTCCTCCGGGCTGTTTTCCGGCACATCCGTATCGATCAAATATAACGGAATGCGACCAGCCAACACTTTCCAGACCGCCGCGGTCACACGACGACCGCCCATGTCGACGACGAATCGGTACGGTTCCCCCGACGGAGTCCGGGCCAAGTGGACCGGAGACTCGTCGCGATTGAACGGGGCATAGGCCGCTTCTTGCCATCCCTCGGGTGTGATGCGTTGGCGGAAATATCCTTGCGGATACATGAACCCGATTCCGACGAGCGGGAGCCCAAGGTCGCTCGCCTCTTTACAGTGGTCTCCGGCCAAGATGCCGAGGCCGCCGCTATAAATCGGCACGGAGGCATGTAGCCCGAACTCCGCCGAGAAGTAGGCGATCGTTGTTTTCGTCATATCGGCCTGGTGCGTCCCGGCCCAGCTCTTCTTATTGCTCAGATATTCGTCGAACATCCGAAACACTGCTGAGTATTGACGGAGGAATGATGGATCCTCGGCCAAGCGCGTCAATCGGTCCGGTTTGACATCGGCCAGCAGTTTGACCGGGTTGTGGTGCGTGAGAAACCAGAGCGTTGGATCGATTGTTTCAAACAGCTGGCGCGCCTCCAGTGTCCAGCTCCACCACAAATTCTGTGCAAGTTCGGGGAGACGACTCAGATTCTGGGGGAGCGAACTATGTCTGCCATTGGGAGAATCCACAAGCACTCCTTTAGTCAAAATAGCGAATCGAATATCGGCAATGACGGGCGATCACTGGTGGGATCAGGCGTGCCCGGCCTTATGCCATGAGGCCCATTCTTTGGAGAATGCCACGGCGGCATAGCGTTCGCCAAGGATTTTTGCGACTTGGTTGAGTAGTTTGGTGAGTTGCTGCAGTTCGGACGGCGTGAGATCCTCACGAAACCGTGGGTGAAGTCCCCACCGGGTTTCGACTTCCTCTCCAGACACGCTCGACATCAAGCTGATCAGCTTAATCTCCTGCCCGGTGGATTTGTTGAGATCGGTGGTGGCCCCGGCAGGCGTTGGGACAGACTGTGGTGTTTCCTGGGAGGGCGGAGTCTGTCCTTGCAGGATTGCGCTGAGCGCCGGTACGACTGCGCTGGCGCAGAGTGTCGCGGCCGAGCTGAGCTGTGCATTGCCCGGCGCGCCAAGCGCGTCGGCCACTTTCTCACCGAACTCGCGGAACATCTCGTTCTTGGTTTTGGAGTCTTCGGAGATCAGGAACTTGTAGTGCTCATAGGTCTGTCGACTGTCCGCCACGGTCGTGCCGATGGTCATGACGATTTCCATCTGATCGGTATTGTTTCCAAACGCCGGCGCTAGGGCTCGTTGCATCTGTTGCGTCACGGCGTCTTCCAGACCGTTCATGAATTCCATCTGATCCTTTAAGGGTATGTGCAGGGCTACGAGCCGATCCGTGAGGTTGAACATGATCTTCATGAATTCCAGGTAGATGCCCCACTCATCCTGGCGCTTGAGTTTCAGCGCCTGCTCGGGGGCATTGCGCTTCATCATCGTGACCGATTCGCCCGAGACAGCAAGCATCAGTTCGGCCAGCTGGCGAAGGCGTTCTTTGTATTCAGTCGTGGCAGTAGTCATGACTCTCCTCTTAGCGATCGAGGATTATAGCGGAGAGGTGCAAAGGGAAAAAAGAGGTGAATTCAGTAATTCGTTGTCCCTTCTGTACCTCACAGTTAGGATTGCCAGAGAAATTGATGCTTTTGAAAGGGGAAAAGGTGGAGTGCTCTCACGGCATCCTAGAGACAGCCATGCGCAGTTGTCGATCTGCGAGAGTGCCGTGGGGCAGAAGTGTGACTTAAGGCGTGCGTTGAGAGGTGTGTGATCGGTGAGTGACGATTTTCAACATGGGGCTGCCAAATCAGGGGGCAATCTCCTCTTGATTGGCGCCACGATAGCTGAAGCTCTCCGATTGTGCTGGTCCAACCGAAAGCTATTCGGGCGTTTCATGATCCTTCCGGTCGCGATGGCCACCGTGCTGGAACTCGCATCGGTTGTCTCCTATGAAGGCTTTACTCAAACAGCATTCACAATGATCTGTAGGTTCGGGAGTATCATTCCCGTATTCCTGGTTCTCGCTTGGTTTGGGGTGGCTTGCCATCGATTGATTCTGATTGGAGCGGGAGCTGTAGCCGAATTTGGCTTGACTCGTTGGACCTGGAGAGAGACGCGGTTCTTTCTATGGATGCTTCTTGTGTACATCATAGGATTCATGTTCGCGGAGTTAGGTATCACTGCAATTTTCTTCGTGGTCAGCATCATAAGCACTGCATTAGGATCCTCGCTAAAAGGCGTAGAGCTGATGGTGGGGCAGTCTTCGATTATCTGGATCTTAGTGGTTTTGTCACTTGTCATTTTTTCCTATTGGGTAGGCCGTTTGAGCTTAGTGCTTTCCGCGACGGCCATCGACTTGCGACCCCCCTTGAGGTCCGTATGGGTCTTGTCTGCAGGGAATGGATGGCGTGTGGCACTTCTCGTAGGTTGTGTTCCCATAGCATCCATACTAATTCAGGCCTTAATGGGGATTGCCTTGTCGTGGTTCGTTGGGGAAAGTCTTCATAAAATTCAGTCTACATTCGATGTTACATCGATAGGTCTAACATTCCTACAATCGGTTCTCCGTTACGTCTTAGCCACGGTAGAAATTGCGATATTATCAATCACGTATAGAAGGCTGAGGACAATAAAGGAGCAGGAGTTGGTATCGCCTCCTGGAACCTGACACCGTGGACGGTGCAGATATTCTTGATCGGGTCTTACTGCCCTGATTAGCGGTCCGTCTCATCTCCAATCGACTTTCCCTCCAGTTGCCGTTCCATGGTCCTTCCGATACATTGATCGCTGCGGGATGCCAATGAGCTCAGATTCAATATTTCCAGCTCGTGAGAAAGAGAAGAAGTCTCCGATTGAGGTCTTGCCGCGTGATGAGGCGCGTGAGCACCTGCTTGCGATCGCGGACATTCTTGCCAAGGTGATGGACACGACGATCAGGATTCCTGGGACGTCTTGGTACATCGGGTTGGATCCGTTGCTTGGACTCATTCCTGGGATTGGGGATGTCCTGGCCAATCTCATCGGTACGGTGATTCTTGGATTGGCGACGCGGTTGCAACTTCCCCGGATCGTGCTGGCACGTATGAGCCTCAATCTCCTGATCAATGGAACGGTCGGCGCCGTTCCGATTTTCGGAGATCTGTTCTCGGTCTGGTTTCGGAGTCATTCGAGGAACGCCGCACTGCTTCGAGACGCGGCGATGAAGCCGGATCGTGAGACCCACACAGACTGGTTCTACGTGGGCGGGATCATCGGGGGAACGGTAGGGCTTTTGTTGCTCGCAATTGCCTTTATGATCTGGCTGGTTGCGAAACTCTGGGGAATGGTCGCAGGTGGATAGGAATAGGCGGTCGGGTGTGATATAGATCCAACCTTCCCAGTAAAGGAATTCGTCGATAGCTCCTTCACCATATTCCCATGGAACGAGAAGTTAAGACCTATGTACTGAAACGGCCGACTGAGGAGGCCGTCCCGCGGAAGCTGTCGATCAACTATGCGGCCGCGCTGAATCCTCAACAGCTGGCGGCGGCGACGGCGGGCGACGGCCCGTCGCTGGTTATTGCCGGCGCCGGAAGCGGCAAGACGCGTACGTTGGTCTATCGCGTGGCCTACCTGATCGACTCGGGCGTAGACCCCTCGAACATCCTCTTGCTGACCTTCACGCGGAAGTCAGCACAGGAGATGTTGGATCGGGCTGGCGATCTCATCGGGGTGAGCAGCCGGCGGGTCTGCGGCGGGACATTCCACTCCGTGGCCAATATGCTGTTACGGCGGCATGGCCGATCGATCGGCATCGAGCCTGGGTTCACGATCTTGGATCGCGGCGACGCAGAAGATTTGATCGCGCTCGTGCGGTCGCAACTGGGTCTCAACGAAAAAGATAAGCGATTCCCCCGCAAGGGAACGATCATGGAAATGATCAGTAAGAGTGCGAACACGCTGAGGAGTCTCGACGAGATCATCCTGGAGGAGTTCAGCCATTTTGCCGATCACTCGGAGGACCTCGGACGACTTCAAAAGGCGTATGAGGCGGCCAAGCGTCAAAAGCAGCTCTTGGACTACGACGATCTGTTGGTGATGTTGCGGCAACTGCTGTTGTTCGACGAAACGGCGCGCACGAACATTTCGCGTCAGTATCGGTACATCCTCGTGGACGAGTATCAAGACACGAACCGGTTGCAGGCGGAGGTCATTCGTCAACTCGCAGCGACGCATCAGAATGTAATGGTGGTGGGTGACGACTCGCAGTCTATCTACGCATTTCGTGGTGCGACGTTCAAGAACATCATGGAGTTCCCGCAGCTGTTCCCCGGTACGACGGTCTATAAGCTGGAAGAGAACTACCGTAGCACGCAGCCGATCTTGAATCTCGCGAACAGCGTCATCGAGGAGGCGACGGAAAAGTATTCGAAGCGGCTTTTTACGAGGAAAATTGATGGGCCGTTGCCGTCGCTGGTCGAAGCGGCTGGGGAAAACGCACAGTCTCGGT
Organism: Nitrospira sp.; assembly: GCA_016715825.1. Taxonomy (NCBI): domain Bacteria; kingdom Pseudomonadati; phylum Nitrospirota; class Nitrospiria; order Nitrospirales; family Nitrospiraceae; genus Nitrospira; species Nitrospira sp. The sequence goes on from JADJXO010000006.1 coordinate 73,039, forward strand.
TCATTGCACAGAAGATTCTTGAACTTCGGGAAGAAGGGGTGCCGCTGGATGAGGTGGCGGTCCTGTTTCGCTCAAGTTTCCATTCGTTTGACCTGGAAATCGAACTCTCACGCAAGGGGCTCCCCTTTCTTAAACGCGGTGGAGTGAAATTTATTGAGACCGCTCATGTCAAAGATCTACTGGCGCATGTGCGTGTCGTTTCAAACCCACTCGATACCGTCAGTTGGCACCGTGTCCTGATGTTGGTCGAAGGGGTGGGGCCCAAGAAGGCTCAGGACTTGCTCGCCGCCATTATGAAAACGGATCGACCGTACTACGATGTGTTGCGCGGGGTGAGCGGGCGCTCCGGGCCTGGCCTCAAGAGCTTGGCCAATACCTTGGAGAGCCTGGCTGGATCGGATGACCGGCAGCCTGAACATCAAGTAAGCCATATCTATGAGTATTACCTTCCAATTCTGAAGGACCAATACGACGACTACCCGAAGCGGACCAGAGATCTGGACCATCTCCATACGATTGCCGAGGGGTATCAGGGCATCGACGAGTTTCTGGCCGACTTGGCGTTGGAGCCGCCCGACGGCAGTGCGGTGGCTGTAGAAGCGGGTGATCGAGACGACGAACGGATGGTGCTTTCAACGATTCACTCCGCGAAGGGATTGGAGTGGCAGTGCGTATTTGTGATCTGGGTCGTCGATGGCCGGTTCCCGTCGGCCTATTCTTTTCTGACCGAAGACGAATTGGAAGAAGAGCGGAGGCTCTTCTACGTGGCGGTCACTCGAGCGAAGCGACATTTGTTTTTGACCTACCCCATCAATGTCTACGACAAGACCAGCGGGATGCTGCTGTCAAAGCCGTCACGGTTTCTGGATCATGTATCCTCGAACCTGATCGAGACGCTCGCGCTCGTGGAAGAAGGAGGGCGAGACAGATGGGGGATGGCGCAGGATCCATATTTTTGATCGCCGTGCTTGCTCGCCGTACATTCATGCCTCTTCCGATCTCTATGTGCCATTTCGCGACTCGACTGTTCTTAGTGTGCTACTGGTTCGTGTGGGTGCAGCCCACAGCGGTATCGGCTACCACCCGGAATGAAGCGGGTAGTGGAGAGCGGATGTGGGCGCGTCTAATCGAGGACGCGGAACGGTTCCAGCTGCCGACAAAGTTTTTGAAGGCGCTCCCGGCAGACTTTATCCAGATGGAGTTTGACGATCTGCGGACGTACGCGGCCGAGTACTACCCTGGTGAGCATCGAATGGTGCTCGACCGGTCCTTATCATTCAATGCGGCAGGAAGAGGGCTTAAGCCGCTGAGCAAGATGACGCCCAAGCAATTGGAAGTCCTCTACCATGAATTGTTTCATGCCTATCTGGATTACCTCGTGGTCATCGATGCGCAACCCGATTCGGTCGATCGTCGGTCCGATGAATTATTACAGGTTGCTCGAACGCAGCAAGTGTGTCGGTATGGCGAAGTGCAGATCACACCGATCGTTCAGAGAAAGGATGAGACGGAATCTCGTTATTTGACGCAGGGGGAGTCGTGGGAAGCTTTGAACGAAACGTGGGCGGTCTTCATCGGTTGGGCGGTCTGGAATCAGCTTGAAGTGCAGCGCGAGACCGAGCAGTCAATGTTTCAGGGGGAGCGGCAAGGCGGTCGCTGGATACAACGATTCAAAACGGCTTTTGAGAGCGGAGAGTTTCGTGGTTATTATGTTCCCGAGGATCCAGACGAACAACGGCTGGCCCAGAAAAGATACTTAGCGCAACAATCTCAATTGGGTTTGGATGAAGCGGTGGTTTTGATGGATCAAGTGCTTGGTTTTAAGCGTAATTTTATCGATCGACTGATGGCGTTGGTTGGATCATCGGAGGCCTCGCCCTGTTCTACTGTCGAAGGGAAACAGGATAAAAAGACCGGAGCCGAATTCTCCTCTTGACACGGAGAAAGTTCATCAATAGAATCCAGCATTTCGTAAACTAGCCTGTCCGAGCACACCAGTGGAATCAATCTTGAATGATTGAGGAGTAAAGCTGTGCACGGGTAGGCCTGCTTGTCTTTGTGTTAGACAAGTCGAAGATCGCGTCAGGCTGGTGAGTAATAAATTTTCACCCACGTAGATTCATGACTCATTGCGGGCAGGTACCCAAGTGGCCAAAGGGGGCAGACTGTAAATCTGCTGGCTTATGTCTTCCAAGGTTCGAATCCTTGCCTGCCCACCATGTCGAGCTTGCTCGTGTCGGCGAGTTCGAGAGTGGGCGAGCTGGGTAGGTACCTCAAGTGCTTTGAGGTTGGTTTTAAAACGGTCTGTGGGCTAGTTAGACGTATGCCTTATTTGGCCTGGTGCGAATTTGAATTATAGAGATATAAATGGGCTGAAGAAAATTAGGCGGGCGTAGCTCAGTGGTAGAGTTCCAGCCTTCCAAGCTGGCTGTCGTGGGTTCAAATCCCATCGCCCGCTCCAAAAAATGGTGCTGGGGCGGTCATTGTGCGCTTGTTTGTGAGTACGGGTATTCACGAGAATTTACTGGAAGACTCTCAAGTTACAGATGGGGTGTGACGCGCTGAATGCCCACGTAGCTCAGTTGGTAGAGCACGTCCTTGGTAAGGACGAGGTCACGCGTTCGATCCGCGTCGTGGGCTCCACCCCAAGTGTGCTTGTGCCGCGAGCCATGAGATGGTTCCTGGCGAGCGGATAGACACCTTCTGTTTTGTGTGGGCGTAAGTGGCTCCTCAAGCGTGGGCTCTTAGATCTATGTAAGCTGGTTCGCGCTGCCGCTTTTAGGAATGTGTGGCAGGAAGACGCCAGCGGTTCTAGAAAAGGAGTGACGTATGGCGAAGGCGAAATACGAGCGGAAGAAGCCGCACGTGAACATTGGGACGATCGGGCACGTGGACCACGGGAAGACGACGTTGACGGCGGCGTTGACGAAAGTGTGTGCGGACAAAGGGATGGCGAAATTCATCAGCTATGACGAAGTGGCCAAAGCCTCGGAGAGCCAAGGGCGCCGGGACGCGACCAAGATCATGACCATTGCCATCAGTCACGTGGAATACGAGACCGACAACCGGCACTATGCACACGTGGATTGTCCGGGCCACGCCGACTACGTCAAGAACATGATCACCGGGGCGGCCCAGATGGACGGGGCGATCCTCGTCGTGAGCGCGGCGGACGGGCCGATGCCGCAGACCCGGGAGCATATTCTCTTGGCGCGGCAGGTGGGCGTCCCCTACATCGTCGTGTTCTTAAACAAAGCCGACAAAGTCGATGACAAAGAGCTCTTAGAGCTCGTGGAACTCGAAGTGCGCGAGTTGCTCAGTAAGTATGGGTTTCCGGGCGACAAGACCCCGATCATCCACGGCAGTGCGCTGCAGGCCATGGAAGGCAATCAGGGGCCGTTGGGCGTGCCGGCCATCATGAAGCTGTTGGAGGCCGTCGACACCTACATTCCGACGCCGCAGCGGCCGATCGATAAGCCGTTCTTGATGCCGATCGAAGACGTCTTCACCATCAGCGGGCGCGGGACCGTCGTCACGGGGCGCTGTGAACGCGGGATCGTGAAAGTGGGTGATGAAATCGAGATCGTCGGCTTACGCCCGACGCAGACCACCGTGGTGACCGGGGTCGAGATGTTCCGCAAGGTGCTCGATGAGGGGCAGGCGGGGGACAACATTGGGGTGCTCTTGCGGGGGACGAAGAAGGAGGACGTGGAGCGAGGGATGGTGCTGTCGAAGCCGAAGAGCATCACGCCGCATACCAAGTTCAAGGCGGAGATCTATGTGTTGACCAAGGAAGAAGGGGGGCGGCATACGCCGTTCTTCAATGGGTATCGGCCGCAGTTCTACTTCCGGACGACGGATGTGACGGGGGTGGTGCAGTTGAATCCGGGGGTGGAGATGGTGATGCCGGGGGACAACGTGAGTGTGACGGGCGAGTTGATCAGTCCGATCGCGATGGATCAGGGGTTACGGTTTGCGGTGCGTGAGGGCGGGAAGACGGTCGGCTCGGGGGTCGTGACGGAAATTCTGGCGTAACGAATCTGGCAAGCGAGAGGCTGGCTGGTGTGGATGCCACGGTGTTTGCCGGCGTGGAGGCCTGTGAGCTTGTATCGAGGAGAAAGAGATGCGTGAAATTATCGACATGGCGTGTACGCTCTGTAAGCAGCGCAATTACTCGTCCATGAAGAACAAGAAGAACGATCCGGATCGGTTGGAGCGTAACAAGTTCTGCAAGTTCTGCCGAAAGCATACGCCTCATAAGGAAGTGAAGTAACGTGCCGAGCTATCGGGGTTGAGTTTTGAGTAACTAAGGAGTGGCGTGTGAAGGCTCAGTGCTCGGCGCTAAGTGGAGGGGCATGGTGTTAATGGTAGCACATCGGTCTCCAAAACCGAGAGTCTGGGTTCAAATCCTAGTGCCCCTGCCATTCCGGGTTTGATCATGCAGTCGGTCTCATTCGTAAGGCTGACGGAGAAGCGTCAGTAAGACGATGGTTGGTAATAGAGAGGGTGTGTATCGACTGCTGCGTTGACAGGAAAGAGCTCTCCCGAATGGTGAATTGTTAGCACCATCAGGTAGAACTTTGAAATAGATCTCGAGAGACGGAGTTCAGATGTTTACACGAATGACTAGCACGATTCGACTGTTCATAACTGACGTGCGTGCAGAGCTGAAGAAGGTTTCGTTTCCAAGTCGCGGGGAAACCGCTGGGTCGACGGCAGTGGTCATTGTTTTTTGCATCCTGATGTCCATGTATTTGTCCGTCGTTGATTCATTCCTTTCATGGTTGGTCGGTAAACTCATTTGAACTGAGCGAGAAGAGATAGGCTCATCGGCAGTTCATCGAAGTCTGAGGGTGGTGCATGATAAAAAACTGGTACGTCATTCATACGTACGCGGGTTTTGAGGGGCGTGTGAAGACCAGCCTGATGGAGCGGGCAAATCAGATGGGGCTTGTTGAAAAGGTTGGGCAGGTGCTCGTTCCGACAGAAGATGTGATTGAAATTAAGGATGGGAAACGACGGACTTCGCGACGAAAATTTTTCCCAGGGTATGTGCTGATCGAGCTGGAGTCGCCGCTGGAGGATGAGACCTTGCAGATGATCAAGGAAACTCCAAAAGTGACCGGATTTGTAGGGGGCGGTACGGTTCCGATCCCGTTGACAAGCGAAGAAGTGGACTCGTTGCTTAAGCAGGTTGATGCGGGCCAGGCGGAACCTCGAGAGCAGATTAAATTTATCAAGAGCGACAATGTTCGCATCATCGACGGCCCATTCCTTGGGTTCAACGGCGTGGTTGAAGAAGTCGATCAAGACCATAGTCGGTTGAAGGTGATGGTGAGTATCTTCGGGCGATCGACTCCGGTCGAATTAGGATTCTTACAGGTAGAACGGATTTAGGCCGATCGAGCACCGTCAGTTTGTGGTCGCGTATGGCGACTGCGCGCTGATTGCCGGTCGTGTAAGGAGAAAGAGAAACGTCATGGCGAAAGAAGTTTCGGCGCAGATCAAGTTGCAAATTCCGGCCGGCAAAGCCAATCCAGCCCCTCCTGTCGGGCCTTCGCTGGGTCAGCACGGCGTCAATATCATGGAATTTTGTAAGCAGTTTAATGCCAAGACTCAGAAGGAAGGCGACAGTATTATCCCTGTCGTCATCACCGTGTATAAAGATCGTACCTTCAGCTTCATCATGAAGACGCCTCCTGCGTCGGATCTTTTGAAAAAAGCTGCGGGGGTCATTAAAGGCTCCGGCGTGCCACAGAAGGACAAGGTGGGGGCTATTACGCGGCAACAGTTGAATGAGATTGCGCGCAAGAAAATGGCCGATTTGAATGCGGCTGATATCGAGGGAGCATCCAAGATCATTGAAGGAACTGCCCGCAGTATGGGCGTCGTCATTCAGGGGTAATTTTAGAGCGAAGGAGCGGCGGCAATGGGGAAGAAAATGAGTGCGGCCATCAAGAACGTAGAGCCGCGTGCCTATGGGTTGCGTGAAGCGGTTGAGACGGTCAAGAAATCGGCCTTTGTCAAGTTTGACGAATCGGTCGATCTTGCCCTCAGGTTGGGGATTGATCCGAAGCGTTCAGATCAATTGGTTCGAGGCACGGCCTCTCTTCCCCATGGGACAGGGAAGAAGGTGCGGGTTCTCGTGTTTGCGAAGGGTGAAAAGGAGCAGGAAGCGAGGCAAGCAGGAGCCGACTACGTCGGCGCGGATGATTTGATGGAGAAAATTAAGGGCGGATGGATGGAGTTCGACTGTGCGATCTCCACTCCGGATCTGATGGCGTCGGTCGGGAAACTTGGAAAGGTCCTGGGGCCTCGGGGACTGATGCCTAATCCGAAGACCGGTACCGTGACCTTCGAGGTTGGAAAAGCGGTTTCGGATATCAGAAAGGGCCGGGTTGAGTTCAAGGTCGAAAAAGCCGGCATCGTGCATGTTCCGGTCGGGAAAGTGTCTTTTGAGCCAACAAAGCTGTATGACAATGCATCTGCAATCATTGAGTCTGTCCTCAAGGCAAAGCCTGCCTCCTGCAAAGGGCGTTATCTCAAGAGTGCCACGATTTCGAGTACGATGGGTCCTGGTGTGCAATTGGATACCATCGCACTGGCGAAGCAATGGAGTTAATCGAACGACGTCTTTCGTTGGATGGCGGGTCAGATCATTTCGGACTTCTCGATTGACGGTTGGCGATCGTTCGAAGAAGGAGAGCGATGAAGAAGGAAGAAAAGGTTACGGCAATAGCGGAATTGGCTGAAAAGTTCGGTCGCGCGCGTCTAGCCATCTTGACGGAATGCGTCGGTCTTCCGGTCAATCAGGTGACGGAGTTGCGCAAGCAGCTCCGTGGAGTCAAGGCGGAATATCGAATCGTAAAAAATACCCTTGCCGCTCGTGCTGCTGAAGGGACCGTATTAGCCGCACTCAAGACGCATCTGAAGGGTCCAACCGGTGTCGTGATTGGATATGATGATCCTGTATTACCGACTAAGATTTTAAGAGATTTTATCAGTGCGGAGAAGCGTGAAGAAAAGCTTCGAATGACGGCCGGGGTGTTGGAGGGCAAGATTCTCCAGCCGGATGAACTGACGGCCGTTGCGAAACTTCCGAAAAAAGAAGTGCTTATTGCGATGTTGCTTTCGGCCATGCAGGGGCCGATTCGTGGAGTCGTCTATACATTGAGCGCGGTCTTGTCGAAATTTGTGCGAGTCATTGCAGCCATTCAGGATAAACGGAAAGGAGAAGGGGATATGCCAGCTACAGAGGGAAAATTGTCACAAGAGGAATTGATTAAGGCGATCGAAGGCATGAGCGTGTTGGATCTCGCCGAACTGGTGAAGGGGCTGGAGACGCGATTTGGTGTAACGGCAGCAGCTCCGGTTGCGATGGTCGCGGCACCGGCTGGTGGTGGAGCTGCAGCTCCCGCCGAGGAAAAGACGGCGTTTGACGTCGTGCTGGCGTCCGCACCGGCTGACAAGAAAATTCAAATCATTAAAGTCGTGCGAGAGCTGACGAGTCTCGGGCTCAAGGAAGCGAAGGATCTTGTCGAGGGTGCACCGAAGCCGGTCAAGACCGGGGCGACCAAGGAAGAGGCTGATACGATGAAGAAGAAGCTCGAAGAAAGCGGTGCCAAAGTCGAAATCAAATAACGAAGGAATTCGTCATAGTCGCCAGTTGTGTATTCAGAAGTGATGGAGTCATCTGTCGGCTCTGTTGCCTTGTGATAAGGCTGGCGACTGCTGTTCACCGCTAACCGTGTGGAGGGGTAGGAATGTCCGAAACGACTCTGCGAGATTTCGTCGAGCGAAAAGATTTCTCTCGCATCCGAACGAACATCGATATTCCAGATCTGATCGAAATTCAGAAGCGTTCCTATGAAGAGTTCTTACAACTTGAAGCCGAGCCTGAGCGTCGAAAAGATCATGGATTGCAGGCGGCGTTGGCCAGCGTCTTCCCCATACCGGACTATAATAATACCGCCATGCTCGAGTTTTCGAGCTACACGTTAGGGACGCCGAAGTACGATGAGCGCGAATGTTTAGAACAGGGAATGACCTTCGCGGTTCCGCTTAAGTTGCGTGTCCGTCTAGTGGTGTTTGATAAGGAGGATAAGGGTCCTCGCAAGAAAGTGCTCGATGTGCGGGAGCAAGAGGTTTATGTCGGTGAATTGCCGCTCATGACTGAGCGAGGAACGTTTATCGTCAACGGGACGGAGCGCGTTGTCGTCAGTCAGCTGCATCGATCGCCGGGTGCATCCTTTACGCATGATAAAGGTAGGACACACGCAAGCGGGAAGGTCCTGTATTCTGCGCGAATCATTCCCTATCGGGGCTCATGGCTCGATTTTGAGTTCGATGCCAGGGACATTCTGTATGTCCGCATTGATCGCCGTCGAAAAATGCCGGCCACTATTTTACTGAAAGCGTTCGCATTTTCGAGTGACGACTTGCTCAAGATGTACTACCCCGTCGAAGAAATTCGGGTGTCGAAGGGGAAGATGTTCCGTAAGCTTGATCAGGAAATCCACCATGGACTTCGATGTTCGGTCGAGGTCACGGATAAAAATAGCAAGGAACCGTTGGTGCGGGAAGGTGCCAGGCTGACCAAGGGGGTCATTGCCAAGCTCAAAGCGGCAGGAGTGAAAGAAATTCCTATGCTTCCCACTGAGTTGGTGGGGCGTGCCATTCTCACGGAATTAGTCGATTCAAAAAATGAGAAGCTCGCGGAGAAGAACCAGCGATTGACTGCAGAGATTGTCGAACAGATCACCGAGAGCGACGTTGAAGAATTCAAGGTGATCTATCTCGATATGGCCACGGCGACGCCGGTGATCCTTGATACCTTGGAGATGGATAAGATAGGGTCAAAAGAAGAGGCGATGGTCGAAATCTATCGCCGCCTCCGTCCTGGTGAAACGCCATCGGTCGACACCGCCCGAGCGTTATTTGACAATTTGTTCTTGAACTCCAAACGGTACGATTTGTCTCCGGTCGGCCGCCTGAAGCTCAATAAGAAACTCGGATTGGACTTGCCGCTTGAGCAGCGAACCTTGACGGCCCAAGATATTGTGGAAGTCATCCGCTACCTGGTGAATCTCAAGATCGGAAAAGGGGAAATCGACGACATTGACCACTTGGGGAATCGCCGTGTCCGCTCCGTGGGAGAATTGCTGGAGAATCAATTCCGGTTAGGGTTGGTGCGGATGGAGCGAAGTATCAAGGAGCGCATGAATCTCCTCGATATGGAAACGGTACTCCCACACGACCTGATCAACGCCAAGCCAGTTGTGGCGGCAGTGAAAGAGTTCTTCAGCAGCAGTCAGCTTTCTCAGTTTATGGACCAAACGAATCCGTTGGCTGAGATTACGCATAAGCGTCGACTTTCAGCGTTGGGGCCAGGAGGGCTCACGCGAGAACGCGCTGGGTTCGAAGTTCGGGACGTCCATCCCTCTCACTATAGCCGTATCTGTCCCATTGAGACGCCTGAAGGTCCCAACATCGGGTTGATTACGTCGTTGGCGACGTACGCACGTATCAATCAGTTTGGGTTCATTGAGGCGCCGTACCGCAAGGTTGCGAAGGGGCGAGTCACGGACGCAATCGAATTTCTTTCGGCGATTGAGGGCGACAAATACATCATCGCACAGGCCAACTCGAAGCTCGATGGGTCTGGGAAGCTCGTATCGGAAACGGTTTCGTGTCGGCATGGCGGAGACTTTGTCCTGGCGGATCCAGATCGCATTGAATATATGGATGTCTCGCCAAAGCAAGTCGTCAGCGTCGCGACTGCTCTCGTGCCGTTCTTGGAGCATGATGATGCTAATCGCGCGTTGATGGGTTCCAATATGCAGCGCCAGGCTGTCCCCCTAGTGACGTCCGAATCACCGCTGGTCGGGACCGGGATGGAAGCCGTCGTGGCTCGAGACTCGGGATATGTGATCCAATCCCGCCGATCCGGGGTCGTTGAAAGCGTTGATGCGACTCGGATTGTGGTGCGGGCCGATTCGAAAGACGGCAAGAAGGGAAAGGATTCCGGGCTCGATGTGTATGATCTGATCAAGTTCCAGCGCTCGAATCAGAATACATGTATCACGCAGACTCCCGTAGTTCGGATAGGCCAGCCGGTCAAGAAAGGGCAGGTACTCGGCGACGGGCCGGCCATTGATCATGGAGAATTGGCGCTAGGTAAAAATGTGCTTGTGGCGTTTATGCCATGGGGTGGCTACAACTTCGAAGACGCTATCCTGCTCAGTGAAAAATTGGTTCGTGAAGATGCCTTCACCTCCATCCATATCGAGGAGTTTGAGGTGGAAGCTCGGGATACCAAGTTAGGCAAGGAAGATGTCACTCGAGATATTCCTAATGTCGGCGAAGAGGCGCTGCGGAACTTGGACGAGAGCGGCATTATCCGGGTTGGTGCGGAAGTAAAACCAGGTGACATTCTGGTCGGCAAGGTGACGCCGAAAGGCGAAACTCAGTTGACCCCTGAAGAAAAACTCCTTCGCGCGATTTTTGGTGAAAAAGCTGGAGATGTGAAGGATACGTCTCTGACCGTCCCTCCGGGCGTAGAGGGTATTGTGGTCGACGTGAAAATCTTTTCGCGTAAAGGGCTGGATAAGGACGAGCGTTCAAAGAGCATCGAGACCGATGACCAGATGAAGCTGCAGCGGGATCACCACGAAGAGCTGCGGATCATCGATGAAGAGAAGACGAAGAAGATACGGAAATTATTACTTGGTAAGGTGGTGGGTCGCGATCTCATGGATCCAGAGAGCGGCGACGTCATCTTGAAAAAGAAGGGGAAGTTGACGGCGGAGATTCTGCGTCGATTGCCCGACGATACGGTGCGTCACATTATTCTCAGCGATCCTGATGAGCAGAAGGAACTGGAGGACGTCGAACGGCGGGCAAAAGAGCAGATTGAAATTCTCCAGACCTTGTACGATGAGAAAGTTGGTCGTTTGAAGCGGGGAGATGAACTGCCTCCGGGTGTCATCAAGCTTGTCAAAGTCTACATCGCGATGAAGCGCAAGATTCAGGTCGGCGACAAGATGGCTGGTCGCCATGGGAACAAGGGTGTCGTATCGAGAGTCCTGCCGGAAGAGGATATGCCTTATTTGCCCGATGGAACACCGGTAGAAATTGTCCTGAACCCTCTTGGCGTGCCGTCCCGTATGAACGTGGGACAAATTCTAGAGACTCACTTGGGCTGGGCGGCAAAAGCGTTGGGTATTAAGGTCGCGAGCCCGGTATTTGATGGAGCGTCTGAGAAAGAGATTAAGGACCTGCTCAAGAAGGCGAAGCTGCCGCTGAGCGGTCAGTCTCAGCTCGTTGATGGTAAGACGGGTGAGCCGTTCGGCAGTCCGGTTACCGTCGGGTATATGTATGTCCTCAAGCTTCACCATCTTGTAGACGACAAGATCCACGCTCGTTCCATCGGTCCATATTCTTTGGTCACCCAGCAGCCGCTAGGTGGTAAGGCCCAGTTTGGTGGGCAGCGGTTAGGAGAAATGGAAGTCTGGGCGCTCCAAGCCTATGGTGCGGCGTCGACTCTGCAAGAGTTTCTCACCGTCAAATCAGACGATGTGCCGGGGCGATCGCGCATGTATGAAGCGATTGTTAAAGGCGAGCCGTTTCTCGAGCCTGGCTTACCGGAGTCGTTTAACGTGTTGGTCAAGGAATTACAGAGCTTGGGACTCGATGTAGAGTTGGTCAAATCGCAAGACTAACCGCTTGTGTGCCGGAGGAAAACCGGCATCAGAGGAGGTCACTACCTTGGAAGGCGTATATACATTGTTCGAGAAGCAGCGGGATTCTGTGTCGTTCGATTCGATGCGTATTCGCATTGCATCGCCCGAGAAAATCCGCTCGTGGTCGTATGGCGAGGTCAAAAAGCCGGAGACGATCAATTATCGGTCATTCAAGCCGGAAAAAGACGGGCTGTTCTGTGCCAAGATTTTTGGTCCCACGAAGGACTGGGAGTGCAATTGCGGTAAGTATAAGCGGATGAAGCACCGCGGGATTGTCTGTGATAAGTGCGGCGTTGAGGTCATTCAATCGAAGGTCCGTCGTGAGCGTATGGGCCATATCGAACTAGCTGCGCCTGTCGCGCATATTTGGTTTTTGAAGGGGGTCCCGAGTCGAATCGGAACCTTGCTCGACATGAGCCTCAAGCAACTGGAAAAGATTCTCTATTTCGAAAGCTATGTCTGTGTGGATCCAGGTTCGACGGAGCTTGCTGAGAAAGAGCTGGTTCCGGAAGATAAGCTCCGCACGCTCATCTCGGAATTTGGATCAAGCGGGTTTAAGGTCGGTATCGGTGCTGAAGCCATTCGGGATTTACTGAGAAAGATCGATATTCATGCGCTGTGGGATGATCTCCAAGTAAAAGCGAAGGCGTCAACTTCGGCTGCGATGAAGAAGAAATATGCCAAGCGCTTGAAGGTCTTGGAAGCGTTCCGCAAGTCCGGGAATAAGCCGGAGTGGATGATCATGGATGTTATACCGGTCCTTCCTCCGGAGTTGCGTCCCTTGGTTCCGCTCGATGGCGGACGGTTTGCCACATCTGATTTGAATGATCTCTATCGTCGTGTGATCAATCGAAACAATCGCCTCAAGCGATTGATGGAGCTGAAGGCTCCCGGCGTTATTATTCGAAATGAAATGCGGATGCTGCAAGAGGCTGTCGATGCATTGTTTGATAACGGTCGCCGTGGACGTGCCATTCGTGGTCCCAACAAGCGTCCGCTGAAATCGCTCAGCGACATGTTGAAGGGGAAGCAAGGGCGGTTCCGTCAAAACCTGCTGGGGAAACGGGTCGATTACTCCGGCCGTACGGTCATCGTGGTTGGCCCAGAGCTACGCCTCCATCAATGTGGGTTGCCTAAGAAAATGGCGCTCGAGTTGTTCAAGCCGTTCATTTTTCACAAGCTGGAGGCGCGAGGGGCGGCCACCACCATTAAAAGCGCGAAACGGCTGGTTGAAAAAGAGCGACCGGAAGTTTGGGATGTTTTGGATGAAGTGATTCGAGAGCATCCGGTGTTGTTGAATCGTGCTCCCACGCTTCACCGATTGGGTATCCAAGCCTTTGACCCTGTGTTGGTCGAAGGGAAAGCCATTCGATTGCATCCGCTCGTCTGTGCAGCCTTCAATGCCGACTTTGACGGAGATCAGATGGCGGTGCACGTGCCATTGTCCGTCGAAGCGCAAGTTGAAGCGCGGGTATTGATGATGTCGATCAATAACATTCTCTCACCGGCCAACGGCAAACCGATTGCCGTGCCGTCACAGGATATGGTGCTGGGGTGCTACTGGCTGACCAAGGAACGATTGGGCGCTAAGGGTGAGGGGAAGGTATTTGGGTCTCCCGAAGAGGTTCGGATTGCCTTTGATGCACGCGAGGTAGAAGAGCATGCGAGAATCAAGGTGCGCATCGCGGGCGCGCTGGTACAAACGACCGTCGGCCGTGTGTTGTTATCCGAAATCCTTCCTGCGGGCTTGCCATTCGCAAATGCGAACAAGCTGATGACCAAGAAGGAGATGACGAAGCTTATCGATTCCGTCTATCGTCAGACCGGTCACCGTGACACCGTCGAGTTTCTTGATAAGATCAAGGACCTTGGATTTACCAATGCCACGAGGGCTGGGTTGTCGATCTGCATCGATAATATGCATATCCCGAGCAAGAAGGAAGACTTTATCGGGAAAGCGCAACGTGAAGTGAGCGAGATCGAGAAACAATATTCAGACGGCTTGATCACCAACGGAGAGCGGTACAACAAGGTGATCGACATTTGGGCGCACGTTACTGAGCAAGTCGCCAATGAGATGATGAAAGAGCTCGGTGCGGGAGGCGATCCAGCGAAGGAGGAATCGTTCAACCCGATCTTTATGATGGCGGATTCCGGTGCTCGAGGGAGCTCGCAGCAAATCAGGCAATTGGGCGGATGCGTGGACTGATGGCCAAGCCGTCCGGTGAAATTATTGAAACTCCGATCACAGCCAACTTCCGCGAAGGGTTGACGGTGTTGCAGTACTTCATTTCGACTCACGGTGCTCGTAAGGGACTTGCCGATACGGCATTGAAAACTGCCAACTCGGGGTATCTTACGAGGCGTTTGGTTGATATCGCTCAGGATGTCATTATTAATGAGATCGATTGCGGAACGCGTGACGGTATTCTTGTCAGCGCGTTGGTCGAAGGCGGTGAAATTATCCAGCCGATAGAGGAACGCGTACTTGGTCGTTTGGCGGCAGAAGACATTCGCGATCCCGTTACAGGTGAGATCATTGTATCCTGGAACGAAGAGATTAATGAAGAGTTGACTAAATCGATCGTGGAAGCAGGAGTTGACCGGGTCAGAGATTCGGTCGGTCCTAACGCCAATCGCCGCGTGGTGTGTGCCGTGCCTGTTATGGCCGTGATTTAGCGCGTGGGCGTTTGGTTGAAAAGGGTGAGCCGGTCGGTGTCATTGCCGCGCAGTCCATTGGTGAGCCGGGTACGCAGTTGACGATGCGTACGTTCCACATCGGAGGTACGGCGAGTAAGGTTGTTGAGCAGACGGTCCTTGAGGCAAAGCATGCCGGACGAATCAAGTTTATGAGCTTCGATGCGAAGAAAAATACGGACGTTCACAACGCCGGGATTGCGGTTCGAAACAAAGAGGGTGAGTGGGTTGTGATGAATCGCAACACGAAGATTGCAATTGTTGACGACAGTGGGCGAGAGCGTGAGAAGTATCCAGTCGTGTACGGAGCCAAAATAAAAATCAAGGATGGCGATCCAGTCGTTGTGGGTCAGAAGTTGGTCGAATGGGATCCGTATTCTCTCACGATTCTGACTGAAGTTGGTGGAAGAGTCGCTTACGGTGATATCGTTGAGGGTGTCACCATGAAAGACGAATTTGATGAAGTGACCGGCTTGTCGCGTAAGGTCATCATCGAGCATACTGGTCAGACGCTTCGGCCTCGAGTGTCTATTAAAGACGAGGGCGGAAAGACGGCCAAAGCTGCTGGCGGGTCGAGCGCGGTTGCCCGGTACTTACTGCCAGTTGGCGCGCATATCTTTGTCGAGAAGGGCGCCACTGTGTTTCCGGGGGATGTGTTAGCAAAGATTCCTCGTGAGACGACGAAGACCAAAGATATCACTGGTGGTCTGCCACGTGTGGTTGAGCTTTTCGAAGCACGGAAACCAAAAGAGCAAGCCGTTATTACCGAAATCGATGGAGAAGTTTCATACGGCGGCTTCGTGAAGGGCCAACGAAAGGTCCTCGTCGATAATAAAATGGGTGACGTGAAGGAGTACTTTATTCCCAAGGGGAAGCACGTCAATGTGCATGAAGGTGATTGGGTGCGAGCTGGGGAGCCATTGATGGATGGATCGGCGAATCCTCATGACATCCTTGATGTGCTTGGGCCGAATGAATTGCAAAAGTATCTCGTTGATGAAGTGCAGGATGTGTATCGATTGCAGGGCGTGTCGATTAATGACAAGCATATTGAAATCATCGTCAGGCAAATGTTGCGGAAAGTGCGGGTTGAAGACCCTGGTGATACGCAGTTTTTGCCGGGTAGCCAGGTGAGCAAGAGTGTCTTTGAAAAAGAAAATGAACGAGTTCTTGAGAAGGATGGAAGTCCGGCCCTCGGCAAACCCGTTTTACTTGGCATTACGAAGGCCGCGTTGACTACCGACAGCTTTATTTCGGCGGCCTCCTTCCAGGAGACGACGCGTGTTCTCACGGAGGCGGCGATCAACGGTCGTGAGGATGATCTGTTGGGGTTGAAGGAAAATGTTATCGTAGGTCGCCTGATTCCAGCCGGATCGGGATTTGAAGAGTATCGTGACACATTTGTCATTAGCGAAAAACCGGAACCTGTACCAGTGGGTGTAGGTTCTGCAGGAACAGCTACCACACCAGATGCTACGGCCCCAGCAGCTACCGGAGAAGCAGCTCGATCTTGACGAAAATGAAACTTCTCCACTTGACAGCCGTATAGTTGATCATTATAATCCTGCGGCTTTGGGCTTGCGTGTAAGTAATTTTGGTTTTTGAAGAAGGTCTAAACAGATGCCGACAATTAATCAGTTGGTTCGGAAAGGGCGAGTTTTTGTGAAGGCAAAAACCAAGAGCCCAGCGTTGAAGTCTTGTCCGCAGAAAAGAGGTGTGTGCTTACGGGTCTACACAACAACGCCCAAAAAGCCAAATTCGGCCTTGCGAAAAGTTGCTCGTGTTCGTCTCACGAACGGGATGGAGGTTACGACCTATATCCCGGGGGTGGGTCATAATCTTCAGGAGCATTCAATTGTCCTCGTGCGAGGAGGGCGTGTTAAAGACCTTCCTGGTGTGCGATACCATTTGGTTCGCGGGGCGCTGGATGCAGTAGGGGTGGCGGATAGAAAGCAGAGCCGCTCAAAGTACGGCGCGAAGCGGCCTAAATAGTAAGTGGGTAGGCGGACTGGTTGCCTGACTCTAACCAAGACATCAACAATAGGACATTATGCCACGCAGTAGATTTTTGGGCCAACGGGAAGTGCTTCCAGATGTGCGGTATCGCGACAAGCTGGTGGGGAAATTTATTAATACATTGATGATCAACGGGAAGAAAAGTACTACTGAGCGCATCTGTTACGGGGCATTCGATGCCATTCAGGAAAAGACTGGTGGCGACCCGCTCAAGGTGTTCAAGGCTGCGGTTGACAACGTGAAGCCGATAGTTGAGGTTAAATCTCGTCGTGTTGGTGGAGCTTCGTATCAGGTTCCCGTTGAGATCAGGCCGGCGCGTCGTGTTTCGTTGGCGCTTCGTTGGTTGTCGCAATTTGCGCGTACGCGAGCCGGTAAGAGTATGCGAGAGAAACTTGCAGCCGAGCTATTGGATGCATCAAATAATACCGGGGCTGCAGTGAAAAAACGGGAAGACGTACATCGGATGGCAGAGGCGAATAAGGCATTCGCCCATTATCGCTGGTAGCGTCGTTCTGTGCTGCAGTCGGGCCGTGCTGCGATCGCAGGCTTGAGTGCTTAATATCGCAGCAGTGTGGTGCGGCTTGATCTGCGGCACAGCTGTTTTTAGGGGAGTAAAGTGGCGCGTCAAACATCGCTAGGACATACTAGAAACATCGGCATTATGGCTCACATTGATGCTGGGAAGACTACGACCACCGAACGTATTCTCTACTACACCGGCATGACTCATAAATTAGGTGAGGTTCATGAGGGTGCGGCGACTATGGATTGGATGGAGCAGGAGCGGGAGCGTGGTATTACGATTACATCTGCCGCGACGACCTGTTTCTGGCGTGACTATCGCATCAATATCATTGACACTCCGGGCCATGTTGACTTCACGATTGAAGTTGAGCGGTCGCTCCGTGTGCTTGATGGGGCAGTGGCAGCTTTCGATTCCGTGCAGGGCGTTGAGCCTCAGTCTGAGACGGTTTGGCGACAGGCGGATAAATATCATGTGCCACGCATTGCCTTCATGAATAAGATGGATCGGGTAGGGGCTGATTTTTATGGAAGT
Source organism: Nitrospira sp. (assembly GCA_016715825.1). NCBI lineage: Bacteria > Pseudomonadati > Nitrospirota > Nitrospiria > Nitrospirales > Nitrospiraceae > Nitrospira > Nitrospira sp. The sequence goes on from JADJXO010000006.1 coordinate 90,550, forward strand.
GTTCAATCGATCATTGATCGCCTCGGTGCCAAGCCTGTCCCGATTCAAATTCCAATCGGCCGGGAAGCTGAGTTTCGGGGAGCAATCGATCTCGTTCGGATGAAGGGGTATTTCTACGACGACGAGACATTGGGTGCTAAGTACAAGGTGGATGAGATTCCTTCTGATTTGCTCGCCCAGGCAACTGAATATCGAGAGAAAATGCTCGACGCAGTCGCGGAGTTTGATGACCAAGTGATGGAAAAGTACCTGAATGGCCACCCGTTGACAGAGGAAGAAGTGATGCGTGCAATCCGTGCCGCAACCATTTCTATGAAAATTACACCGGTCCTCTGTGGTTCTGCCTTTAAAAATAAGGGAGTACAACAGCTGTTGGACGGCGTAGTGGATTACCTTCCGTCACCTCTTGATATCCCTCCAGTGAAGGGAGTTGAGCCGAATAGCGGTAAAGAGGTCGAGCGTAAGGCGGATGATGCTCAGCCCTTTGCAGCGCTCGCATTCAAGATCATGTCGGATCCGTTTGCCGGTCAATTGACATACTTCCGTGTGTATTCAGGTACGCTCAAGACGGGTACCCCAGTTCTGAACGTGACGAGGGGGACCAAGGACCGCATCGGGCGTCTCCTTAAGATGCATGCGAATAAGCGCGAAGATATTGATGAAGTTCATGCAGGAGACATCGCTGCAGCGGTAGGGCTTAAGGGGGCCACTACGGGGGATACGTTAGCTGATGAAAAGCAGCCTGTCCTGCTGGAGGTTATGAAGTTTCCTGAGCCGGTTATTGCGATGGCGATCGAGCCCAAGACTAAGCAAGATCAGGAAAAAATGGGCTTTGCTCTACAGAAGTTATCTCAAGAGGATCCCTCGTTCCGTGTGCGGACTGATGAGGAGACTGCTCAGACGATCATTGCCGGCATGGGGGAGTTGCATCTCGAGATCATTGTCGATCGAATGTTGAGGGAATTCAAGGTTGAAGCGAACGTAGGGAAGCCTGAAGTTGCCTTTAGAGAAACGATACGACGAAAAGCAGAGGCGGAATCGAAGTACATCAAGCAGACTGGTGGTCGCGGTCAATATGGGCATGTTGTGCTGACGGTGGAGCCTGCGGAGCCTGGGAAGGGTCTGGAGTTTGTGAACAAAATTGCTGGCGGAGCGATTCCAAGAGAATACATTCCTGCCATTGAGAAAGGGGTTCGTGAGCGGATGGAGACCGGAGTTGTTGCGGGCTATCCTCTTAGGGACGTGAAAGTGACCATTATTGATGGATCGTATCATGATGTGGATTCCAATGAGATGGCGTTTAAGATTGCCGGTTCCATGGGTTTCTCTGATGCGTGCAAGAAGGCCGATCCAGTTTTGCTTGAACCCATCATGAAAGTTGAGGTCTTGGTACCTCAGGAGTTTATGGGGGATGTTATTGGGAACCTAAATGGTCGGCGGGGTAAGGTGCAGGGCATGAAGGTTCGTGCTGGAGCGCAAGCGATTGATGCCGCTGTGCCATTGATGGAGATGTTCGGCTATGCGACCGACCTCCGGTCTCGAACGCAGGGTCGTGCTACCTACAGTATGGAGTTCGATCGCTACGAGCAGGTGCCCAAGAACATTGCGGAAGCCATTATTAAGAAGTAGGGGTTACTGAAATACGGGAGGGAGTTGGGTTATGGCGAAGGCGAAATACGAGCGGAAGAAGCCGCACGTGAACATTGGGACGATCGGGCACGTGGATCACGGGAAGACGACGTTGACGGCAGCGTTGACGAAAGTGTGTGCGGACAAAGGGATGGCGAAATTCATCAGCTATGACGAAGTGGCGAAAGCCTCGGAGAGCCAAGGGCGCCGGGACGCGACCAAGATCATGACCATTGCCATCAGTCACGTGGAATACGAGACCGACAACCGGCACTATGCACACGTGGATTGTCCGGGCCATGCCGACTACGTCAAGAACATGATCACCGGAGCGGCCCAGATGGACGGGGCGATTCTGGTGGTGAGTGCCGCGGACGGCCCAATGCCGCAGACCCGCGAGCATATTCTCTTAGCCCGGCAGGTCGGGGTGCCCTACATCGTCGTGTTCTTGAACAAAGCCGACAAAGTCGACGACAAAGAGCTGTTGGAGTTAGTGGAGTTGGAAGTGCGGGAGCTGCTCTCGAAGTATGGGTTTCCGGGGGACAAGACCCCGATCATTCATGGCAGTGCGTTGCAGGCCATGGAGGGCAACCAGGGGCCGTTGGGCGTGCCGGCCATCATGCAGTTGCTCGAGGCCGTCGACACCTACATTCCGACACCGCAGCGGCCGATCGACAAGCCGTTTCTCATGCCGATCGAAGACGTCTTCACCATCAGTGGCCGCGGGACCGTCGTGACGGGGCGGTGTGAGCGCGGGATCGTGAAAGTGGGGGATGAAATTGAGATCGTGGGATTGCGGGCAACGCAGACCACCATCGTCACCGGGGTGGAGATGTTCCGCAAAGTGCTCGATGAGGGGCAGGCGGGAGACAATATTGGGGTGTTGTTGCGCGGGACCAAGAAAGAGGATGTGGAACGGGGGATGGTGTTGTCGAAGCCGAAGAGCATCACGCCGCATACCAAGTTTAAGGCGGAGATCTATGTGTTGACCAAGGAAGAAGGGGGGCGGCATACGCCGTTCTTCAATGGGTATCGGCCGCAGTTCTACTTCCGGACGACGGACGTGACGGGGGTGGTGCAGTTGAATCCGGGGGTGGAGATGGTGATGCCGGGGGACAACGTGAGTGTGACGGGGGAGTTGATCAGTCCGATCGCGATGGATCAGGGGTTGCGGTTTGCGGTGCGCGAGGGCGGGAAGACGGTCGGCTCGGGGGTCGTGACGGAAATTCTGGCGTAACGAATCTGGCAAGCGTCCAGTGGATGGATTAGGAGTAACGACGTGAAAGTCGATCAGCGAATTAGAATTAGGTTGCGAGGTTTTGACTATCGAGTTCTCGATCAGTCTGTAAGTGAAATTGTTGAAACTGTTCGGCGTAGTGGAGCAAGGATGGTTGGGCCGATTCCACTTCCCACTCGAATCGAGAACATTACGGTTGAGCGATCGACGCATGCCGATAAGAAATCGCGTGAACAATTTGAAATGCGTACTCACAAGCGGCTCCTCGATATCATGGAACCAACTCCTGAGACTATGGACTCGTTGATGAAGCTCAATTTAGCCGCTGGTGTGGACGTCGAGATAAAGTTATGAGTCCTGGGTGCTAAGCGCTCAATTTTTAAGCGATAGCACGCAGAACGCAACATACAGTACTGGACGAATATGACAAACGGACTGATCGGGAAGAAGCTCGGGATGACGCAAGTGTTCGATGAAAGTCGGTTGACTCCGGTGACTGTGATTGAGGCGGGTCCTTGTAGAGTTGTCGCGGTGCGGACGAAGGAGCGAGACCGGTATGAAGCGATTCAACTTTCGTTTGGTGAAGTCAAAGAGCGAAAGCTTTCGAAGCCAGAACTTGGTCATCTGAAGAAGAATGATGCCCCGCCTAGCCGTATCTTACGTGAATTCAAGAAGGACGGTGAGGCGGCAGTGGGGCAGTTAGTCACGGTGGAGATGTTTAAGAGAGGGGATTGGGTTGACGTGATCGGTGTGTCGAAGGGAAAGGGGTTCCAGGGCGTTGTTAAGCGACATCATTACGCTGGCGGTCCTGAATCTCACGGCTCCATGTTTCACAGAGCTCCTGGATCAATTGGAGCAAGTTCGTTCCCGTCTCGTGTTTGGAAGGGGAAAACGCTCCCAGGTCATATGGGATCAGAGCGGATTACGGTTCATCGTTTGAAAGTCATTGAGTCCCGATTGGAAGAGAATCTCCTGTTTGTCCGCGGGGCGATTCCCGGAGCGGCGAACGGCGTTGTTGTCGTGCGTAAGTCAAAGAAGAGTTAGCATGCCTACTATTGATCTGGTGGATTTACAGAAAAAAAAGGTGGGGACTGTTGATCTGTCTCCACAGGTCTTTGGATGCGAATCGCGTGCCGCGTTGGTCCATGAGGTAGTGATCATGCAGCGTGCATGCGAACGCAGAGGTACGGCCTCGACTTTGCGCCGAGGTGAGGTGAGTGGGTCTGGAAAGAAGCCTTGGAAGCAAAAGCATACCGGACGTGCAAGAGCCGGTTCGCTTCGCTCTCCGGTTTGGCGGCACGGTGGAAGTGTCTTTGGGCCGAAGCCTAGGAGCTATGCCTACTCGATCCCGAGGAAGAAATATCGGGCAGCTCTTCAGAGTGCTTTATCAGCCAAAGTCGCCGAGGGGAAATTGTTTGTCGTGGCAGATCTATCTCTACAACAGCCTAGGACGAAATTGTTGGCTCAAGCATTAAGGCACTTCTGTGGAAGTGAGCATGTGTTGGTGATCAGCGGGAAGTCGCAGACAGAAATTTTCCGGGCAGCTGAAAATCTGACCGATGTTAAGGTTCTTAGTGCCGATCAACTGAACGTCTATGATATTGTGCGTGCTCATGTGATTTTGATTTCACAGGGAGAGCTTGGCCCTGTGAGTGAGGCCTGGTCATGAAGGTAGATATGCATAGGATCCTGGTTCAACCGTTATTGACTGAAAAGATCACTGGGCTTCGAGAGAAGACTAACACGGTGGGTTTCGTCGTTCATCGTGAGGCTAATCGTGTTCAGATCAAGCAAGCCGTTGAGGCGCTTCTTAAGGTTAAAGTTGAGAAGGTGAATCTGGTGAATGTTCGCGGCAAGGTGAAGCGGCTTGGTCGTTTCTCTGGTAAGCGGTCTGATTGGAAAAAGGCTTTTGTCACGCTCAAGGAAGGCGAAAAATTGGAGATGTATGAGAGTGCCTAACGCTGAGCACGTTCGAGTCAACGAGGAATTGAGCGTAAGAGGTAGTGTATGGGATTAAAAGTGTATCGTCCAACATCTGCAGGTCGTCGAGGTATGACGGCTGTGGTGTCTAAGGATCTCACGAAGAAGAAGCCTGAGAAGTCATTAACTTCATTCCATTTGCGGAGTGGTGGCCGGAACAATAATGGGCGGGTAACAGTCCGGTTTCGTGGGGGTGGGCATAAGCGACTATATCGTGTGATTGATTTTCGTCGGGACAAGGTTGGTGTGCCTGCGAAGGTTGCAGCGATCGAATATGATCCGAATCGATCTGCAAGGATTGCGTTGCTGAAATATCGCGATGGGGAGAAACGATATATCTTGGCTCCCGTGGGTCTTAATCTGAATGATGAGGTTCAATCCGGTTCGCAGGCAGAGATTCGACCTGGGAATGCGCTTCCATTGAGCAACATGCCTCTTGGCACGACGATCCATAATTTGGAAATGAAGGCCGGCAAGGGTGGGCAGTTGATCCGAAGTGCCGGTGGCTTCGCACAGGTTATGGGGCGTGATGGGGATTATGTGCAGGTTCGCCTAAAGTCCGGTGAAATGCGCCGGATTTTGGGTGTCTGCATGGCCACCGTTGGGCAAGTGGGAAACGTTGATCATGAGAATATTAGCGTTGGGAAAGCGGGACGCAGTCGATGGAAGGGGAAGAGGCCGCACGTTCGTGGTGTGGTCATGAACCCGGTTGATCACCCGCACGGTGGTGGAGAAGGTAAGTCGGGGCAGGGGAATCCTCATCCTGTTTCCCCCTGGGGTCTTCCAACAAAAGGCTACAAGACCAGGCAGAATAAAAAGACTGAAAAGTTTATCATCGCTCGACGAAAGTCAGGGGTGCGCAATGCCTAGATCGGTAAGTAAAGGAGCGTTTATCGACGATCATTTGCTGAAGAAAGTTGAGCAGATGAATCAGGTAAAAGATCGTAAGCTGATTAAGACCTGGTCGCGTCGTTCGACGGTTGTGCCTGATATGATCGGTCATACCTTTGCCGTTCACAATGGGAAGAAGTTTATTCCCGTGTTTGTAACGGAAAACATGGTTGGTCACAAGCTTGGTGAATTTTCCCCCACGCGTTTCTTTAAAGGACATGGCCAGGCCAAAACGGAGAAGGCTGTTGCGCTGAAATAGAAGATTGACGGGTCTCGGTTCACCGATTACAGGGTTTGAAGATGACTGAAGCACATGCAATTTTAAGGTTTGTTCGTGTTGCGCCGCGTAAAGCAAAGCCAGTGATCGATATGATTCGTGGCAGGCAAGTACCGATGGCGTTGGCAATTTTGAAGCATACTCCGAGACATGCAGCTAGAGTTGTGGAAAAAATCGTCCGTTCTGCCGTGGCAAATGCTGAATTGAAGGAGATGGGAGATAGCGAATCCATGGTCATCTCCAAGGCGTTTGTCAATTGTGGTCCAACCTATAAACGTGTCCGGGCTAGGTCCATGGGTCGGGCAAATGCAATTCAGAAGCGTACGAGTCATATCACTGTTGTTGTGGCGGCGCCTGAAAATCAGAACAAGCGAAAATAGACCATTCTTCTTTATTGAGGCACATAGCGCATGGGGCAAAAAACACATCCTATAGGTTATCGTCTGGGTTATAACTATACGTGGAGCTCCCGTTGGTATGCGGGAAAGGACTATGCCAAGCTTCTCCATCAGGACGTCAAAATTAGAAAGATGGTCAAGGCAAGGCTTTACCATGCTGGAGTGGCGAAGATTGAGATTGAACGTTCTGGTGATCAGACTAGGGTGATCATTCATACCGCTCGCCCAGGGATCATTATTGGTCGGAAGGGCGCAGAGGTTGATAAGTTGAAGGCGGACCTCGAGAAGCAATATGGCGGGCAGGTCTACATCACCGTAAAGGAAATAAAAAAACCTGAACTAGATGCCCAGCTTGTCAGTGAAAATGTCGCGACCCAACTTGAGAAGCGGGTGGCATTTCGTAGAGCGATGAAGCGCAGCGTTCAGTCTGCTCTGAGGCTTGGGGCTCAAGGTATCAAGATTATGGTCGCTGGTCGGTTGGGTGGTGCTGAAATTGCGCGAACCGAGTGGTATCGAGAGGGGCGCGTTCCATTGCACACGCTTCGTGCGGAAATTGACTATGGATTTGCTGAAGCGCATACGACGATGGGGCAGATTGGAGTGAAAACCTGGATTTATAAGGGGGAGCTCCTTCCTGTTCAGCCTATAAAAGCAGAGTCATCATTGGATCGCAGGTTTGGGTGAGGAGATCGAATAGTGTTAGCGCCTAAGAAAGTTAAATTCAGAAAAATGCAAAAAGGCCGGATGACGGGCAAGGCCTACCGCGGCGGCAGAATCACTCTAGGAGAATTCGGCCTAAAGGCCTTAGAGCCAGGCTGGATCACCAGTCGTCAAATTGAAGCTGCACGTATTGCCATTACCCGGCATGTGAAACGCGGTGGACAGGTCTGGACCCGTATTTTTCCAGACAAGCCCATTACGAAAAAACCAGCAGAAACCCGAATGGGAAAAGGAAAAGGTAATCCTGAGTATTGGGTGGCTGTCGTAAAGCCTGGTCGTATTCTGTATGAGATGGATGGCGTGACCCAAGAAACTGCTCGAGAAGCGTTTCGTCTCGCGTCCCATAAGTTGCCCATAGCAACAAAATTGGTTGTACGCGGAGAATTCGGATAGGTTCTTGCGGGTGTGACCAGAAGTCAGGAGTGTTGGGTATATGGCGTTGGATGTTAAAGAGCTGAGAAATATGACGGCAGACGAACTCGCCGACAAGGAAAAGCAGCTTGTGCAAGAACTGTTCAATCTGCGCTTTCAGTTCGGTGCTGGTCGCCTTGAAAATCCTATGCAGATTCGGAAAACCAAGCGGGATATCGCCCGGGTGAAGACAATTCTTCAGGAGGGGATGGACCGAGCTGAAGGGCCTAAGAGGTAAAGGACGCTATGGCTGAAGTTGTGAAGCGTCGTCATTGGTATGGCGATGTGGTTAGTAATAAGATGCAGAAGACCGTCGTTGTAGTTGTTTCACGGTCGGTCGTTCATCCGATCTACAAAAAAGTTCTCAGGCGGGTGACAAGATTGAAAGCGCATGACGAAGGTGGCATCTGTAAAGTGGGGGATCGGGTCAAGCTTGTCCAGAGCAGACCGCTAAGCAAAGAGAAAAATTGGCGTGTCGTTCAGGTCATGGAAAAGGGGCAACCGGAAAAATAGATAAGGCTTCTCAAGAGCCTCTTTACTTGTAACACCCGTAGGAAGATCGCAATGATTCAGAATTATACCTATATGGATGTCGCTGATAATTCCGGCGCGAAGCAAGCCATGTGCTTTCATGTTTTTGGCGGAACCAGGCGACGTTATGCTTCGTTGGGCGACGTTGTGGTGGTAGCTGTCAAAGAAGCTATCCCTCAGGCAAGCGTCAAGAAAGGCGATGTGAGTCGGGCAGTGATTGTTCGAACGACGAAAGAGGTTCGCCGGGAAGATGGATCGTATATCAAGTTCGATCGGAATGCTTGCGTCCTGATCAATAAAGAGGGCGAGCCAATTGGAACACGCATTTTTGGTCCTGTTGCCCGTGAACTCCGCTGGAAAAAATTCATGAAAATCATTTCTTTAGCACCTGAAGTTTTGTAAAGAAGCGAGCGAGGAGTATCGTGGAAGCGCTGAGAAAAAGTAAAATTCGAAAAGGAGATACGGTCGTCGTGATTTCTGGCCGTGAGCGAGGCAAGACAGGGAAGGTCCTTTCGATTGACCTTCGTGCTGGTAAGGTGATCGTCGAGAAATTGAATATCATTAAGCGACACACAAAACCAAATCAGAAGGTCAAGCAAGGCGGCATATTGGAGCGAGAGGCTCCTCTGCAGATCTCCAACATCATGTTTTTTTGTCCAGTGAGTCAAAAAGGTACAAGAGTCGGGATTCGAACTTTAGAAGATGGGCGACGAGTGCGCTTTAGCAAGAAATCCAACGAGACTGTGGAATAGGTTAGGTGATGGCCAAGGAACCAAAAAGTCGATCAAGTAAACCGTCGGAACGAAAGAGCGCGAAGAAAGAAGCCTCAGCTCCTCAGTTAGACCAGGGGAGCGAGGAATCCAAGTTCCGTCCAAGGCTTCGTGACATGTACGAGCAGCAGGTCGTTCCAGCGCTCATGAAAGAATTTGGGTATGGGAACGTGATGCAAGTGCCGAAGCTTGAGCGGGTGGTGTTGAATGTTGGAATGGGCGAAGCCATTCAGAATGTCAAGCTTTTGGAGAGTGCAGTAACAGAATTAGGCATGATTACTGGTCAAAAGCCTGTGATCACGAAAGCAAAAAAGGCCATCGCTGGTTTCAAGCTAAGGCAGGGGCTGCCGATTGGTGCGAAGGTCACACTGCGTAGTCGGCGCATGTATGAATTCTTCGACCGGTTGGTCTCATTGGCACTTCCCCGTATTCGTGACTTTCGGGGAGTGTCACCGAAAGCGTTCGATGGTCGAGGTAATTACACGCTTGGATTGAAAGAACAACTTATTTTCCCTGAAATTAAATATGACGAAGTGGCTTCAATTCATGGGATGGATATTACAGTGGTCACCTCGGCCAAGACAAATGATGAAGGCAAAGCCCTTTTGAAGCACCTCGGTATGCCGTTTCGTACGTGAAACACGACAGAACTGTGATGGTTTTTCGGGATAGGAGGAGTGCTTGTGTCACGATTAGCGCTAAGAAATAAGGCAGCCGCGAAACCAAAATTTTCCACGCGAGAGTATCATCGCTGTGGTGTGTGTGGTCGAGTGCGAGGATATCTGCGGCGTTTCCGGATGTGTCGGATCTGTTTTCGCGTGATGACGTTGCGTGGGGAGATTCCCGGGGTTCGGAAATCGAGTTGGTAGCAGGTACTTCCGTTCCAATGACCGTCAACAGAGAATAGAAGGGTATCGTATGGTTACTGATCCAGTCGGTGATCTTCTTGTTCGTTTGAAGAATGGTGCTCAGCGTCGTTTTGAAACCGTCACCGTCCCAACCTCAAAACTCAAACGTGCTATTTTGGAGATCTTGAGGAGGGAAGGTTATCTTGATTCGATCGACGATGAAGTGCGGGATGGTCATCCTGTTCTAAGTGTTCGGCTTCGATATGTAGGTGAGGGGCAGCCCATGATTACGGGGTTGGAGCGTATCAGCAAGCCAGGGCGTCGTGTCTATGTGGGAACTCAAGAGATTCGAAAGGTTCGTAATGGCATCGGTCTCTCAATCCTTTCCACTTCAAAGGGAATTATGACTGATCAGGAGTCGCGTAAAAATCATCTAGGGGGCGAAGTTTTGTGCTCAGTGTGGTGAGCTGGTTCACTCTCGACCGAAGGATAGAATAAGCCATGTCTCGTATTGGGAAAAAGCCGATTGCCATTCCTGGTGGGGTGGAGGTCAAGGTTGCTGGGTCAACGGTTTCAGTGAAGGGACCCTTGGGTAAGCTGGATTGGTCTCTCAAGGATGGCGTGAAAGTAGCTGTGAATAATGGTCAACTCATCGTCGATCGCGCAAGCGAAGATCGAAAGGTGAGAGCGTTGCATGGTCTCACTCGTGCTGAACTGAGCAACATGATTCAGGGGGTTACGAAGGGATACGAACGTTCTCTTGAAATTACGGGAGTTGGTTATAAGACTCAACTCCAAGGTCGGACGTTAAGCTTCAACGTTGGGTACATTAACCCGGTGATGTATCAGGTTCCGACCGGTATTGATGTGAAGGTTGATAAACAGACGCTCATTAATGTCAAAGGCGTCGATAAACGTCTCGTAGGGCAGGTTGCGGCAGATCTACGAGCCATTAAACCGCCAGATGTGTACAAGCAAAAGGGCATTCGGTACGCAGGTGAAGTCTTGCGTAAAAAAGAAGGCAAGACAGGAAAGTAGGAATCACCAATGAATTCAGCTAACAAGGTTCAACAGCTTGAGCGACGACGACGGAGAGTGCGAAAGTCGATTCTCGGGACAGCCGAGCGGCCACGATTGAACGTCTTTAGAAGCGCGGCGCATATTTATGCCCAAGTTATAGACGATATTCAGGGGAAAACATTAGCCGCTGCTTCGTCCCTGGATAAAGCGCTTCGAAAATCCCTTCAGTCGACCGGTGGGGTTGAGGCGGCGAAAGCAGTCGGTAAGTTGATAGCCGACCGAGCCAAGGCCGCAAGGTCACCGCGGTAGTTTTTGACCGTGGTGGACGGATGTATCACGGCCGCATCAAAGCACTCGCGGATGCCTCTCGTGAAGGGGGATTGAAATTCTAAGCTCAAGATGAAGTATGAGGCTTGTACCGTGTCGAAGGTAAGCCTCTTAATGAAATGAATGGTCGACGAATTTAGGACTGAGGGGTAAGAGCGTGCGAGTCAATCCCGATGAACTGAGTCTGAAAGACAAGGTCGTTTTTATCAACCGTGTGGCAAAGGTCGTGAAGGGTGGGAAGCGTTTCAACTTCTGCGCTCTTGTGGTCGTTGGAGACGGTCACGGATGGGTGGGAATTGGGAAAGGCAAGGCTGCTGAAGTCCCCGTTGCGATTTCCAAAGCTGTCGAACAGGCCAAAAAACATCTCGTGCATGTCCCCCTCAAGGGAGGAACGATTCCACATGAAGTCCATGGCCTCTTCGGGGCAGAGCATGTGTTGCTGAAACCTGCTGTTGATGGAACCGGGATCATCGCGGGAGGGGCTGTGCGTGCCGTTGTAGAGCTGGTCGGGGCTCACAATATCATTGCCAAAACTCTTGGGCGAGGCAATCCGTTCAATACAGTTCGCGCAACACTCGACGGTCTGACTCAAACTCAGAAACTTGGATGATGTCCTTCGCTTCCGCCGCCAGGCCGTTGATGAAGGGCGAGAAAGGGCGACGGTTTAAATGGGCGCAGCACAGTCATCTAAAGCTCCTGCAGTGAAACCTCAGCATGTGCGCGTGACGCTGAGGCGTAGTCCAATAGGTACGCCACAAGGGCATCGTCTTGTCTTGCGTGGGTTATGGCTTCGACATATTCGGCAGACGGTCGTTCGTCCTGATACTCCACAAGTGCGAGGGATGATTCATAAAGTCGGTTATCTGCTCGAGGTTGTCAGACCATGAATCTTCATGACTTAAGCCCTGCAAAAGGGGCGACAAAACGACGCAAACGAATCGGCCGGGGCCCCGGATCCGGTCATGGGAAAACGGCGACCAAAGGGCATAAGGGTATCCTGGCCCGTTCCGGAGGAGGGAAGCGCCCAGGGTTCGAAGGCGGACAGATGCCGTTAGTGCGGCGACTCCCAAATTTGGCTTTAGAAATCCATTTCGGGTGGACTATGCGATTGTGAATCTTGCAAAGTTTGCAGAATGGAAAAAGAACGAGACCATCACTCCGCAGGTAATGGTTGATGCTGGCTTGGTGAAGAGGAAAAACCTGCCGATCAAAATTCTGGGGAACGGTGAGTTCAAACAGGCACTCGTCATCCAGGCCCATAAATTCAGTAAATCTGCAGAAATGAAGATCCAAGCAGCCGGAGGGCGAGTCGAGGTTATCGGCGGTGCTTGAACGGCTCGTCACCAGTTTTCAGAATATCTTTAAGATCCCCGAGCTTCGGACTCGTGTTTTGTTCACGCTCGGCATGCTGGTGGTCTACCGTGTCGGGTCTCATATACCGACGCCCGGAATCAACGGTGATGCGCTATCTGAGTTTTTGCAAAAGCAGGGTGGCGCGCTGCTGGGGTTCCTCGATATTTTTTCAGGCGGGTCGTTGTCGCGTCTGACGATCTTTGCGCTGGGCATCATGCCCTATATCAGCGCGTCGATCATACTTCAATTGCTGACGGTCGTCATTCCGCACTTGACCAAGTTAGCTAAGGAGGGTGAGCGAGGCCGAAAAAAAATTATTCAGTATACACGGTTTGGAACGATCGGCATTGCTCTGATTCAAGGGTTTGGTATTGCAGTTGGATTGGAGCAAATGAATCAAGGGGCATTCGTGCTCACTGCAGGCTGGGGATTTCGTCTTATGACGGTCATCACGCTTACAGCTGGGACTGGTTTCCTGATGTGGTTGGGCGAGCAGATCACCGAGCGTGGGGTGGGGAACGGGATTTCGTTGATCATTTTCGCTGGGATCGTCGCGCGTCTGCCATCAGCCGTCGCCCAGACGTATAACCTTTATGAGATCGGTCAGCTCAATGCGTTCCTGCTCGTGGCTCTAGCTGTGTTGATGGTTGTGGTCGTGGCCGCGATCGTATTTTTGGAAAGCGGCCGACGAAAAATACCGGTACAGTATGCAAAGCGCGTCGTTGGGCGAAAGGTTTATGGAGGGCAGAGTACGCATATTCCGTTGAAGATCAACACCGCAGGTGTGATTCCTCCCATATTTGCGTCGTCCATCATTGCGTTTCCTGCTACCATCGCAGGGTTTTTTGAAACGCCATGGGTCAAGGCGATTGGGGTACAACTGGCTCCCGGTTCACTACTCTATACATTGATGTATGTGGGGTTAATCATCTTTTTCTGTTTCTTCTATACGGCGGTTGTTCTGAATCCCGTCGATATGGCTGACAATATGAAAAAGTATGGAGGGTTTATCCCTGGGATTAGGCCTGGGCAGCGAACGTCTGATTATATTTACAACGTCTTGACGAAGATCACATTTGCAGGAGCCATTTATCTCGCGGTTGTCTGCGTGATTCCAGAATTCCTCATTTACAAGCTGAATGTTCCCTTTTATTTTGGTGGCACTTCGCTGCTGATTGTGATCGGTGTGGGTCTTGATACTGCTCAGCAGATTGAATCCCACATGTTAATGCGCAACTATGAGGGTTCTTAGGAAAAGGGATGGCCCCGTTACGTGGAAGAAGTGGGTAGGCTAATGCGGCTTGTGTTTCTTGGCGCGCCTGGGGTCGGAAAGGGCACTCAGGCTGATAAGGCCGCCACACAGTTTTCCATCTGTAAGATCTCGACCGGTGATCTGCTTCGGGGGGCAGTCCGTACTAAGACGCCGCTTGGTCTAGAAGCAAAAGAACACATGGATCGGGGGGGCTTAGTGCCTGATTCAGTGGTCATTGGGTTAGTCCGAGAAAAGCTGGCAGATGCATCTAGTGCGTCTGGATTTATCTTAGATGGGTTTCCGAGAACCGTTCCACAGGCTGAGGCCCTTGCTAATGTCTTGCGCGAACGAGGTGAACATCTGGATCAGGTGATTAGTTTCGAGGTTCCTCGAGGGGAAATCGTCAAACGTCTGAGTGGGCGGCGAAGTTGCCCAAAGTGTCAAGCGACGTATCATGTAGACCTTGCCCCATCAAAAATGGGAACTGCGTGTGAACGGTGCGGTGAATCCTTAACCCAGCGTAGTGATGATCAACGGGAGGCGATTGAGATGCGTCTCCGCGTGTATGAAGAGCAAACGGCCCCGTTGATCGGCTTTTATGAGAAGCAAGGTTTGCTATCCCGTCTCAATGGGGCTGAGTCGGTGGATGCTGTCTATCAGAACCTTGTGCGTATCTTGACGACGCGCTAGACGGCATGATCATTTTAAAAACGCCTGCTGAAATTGAAGTCATGGCACAGGCGTCAAGAGTGGTTGCTGAAGCGCTGGACATTGTGCGGAAAGCAGTCCAACCAGGGATTACCACGGAAGAGCTTGATGCGATCGCGGAACAGGAGATACGAAAAGAGGGGCGCTCCCGGCATTCAAAGGTTACCGGAACTATCCCAAGACGCTCTGTGCATCCGTGAATGAACAGGTCGTTCACGGGATCCCTTCAAAGCGAAAGCTCAAAGAAGGGGACATCATTGGGTTAGACCTCGGGGCAATTGTTGGAGGCTTCTATGGAGATTCTGCCGTGACAGTTGCAGTTGGGGCGATTCCCGATGCGACGCAAAAGTTAGTTCAAGTGACGAAAGAGGCTCTTTATTTGGGATTCAGCAGGCCAGTGGTTGGTCATCGTTTAGCGGATATCTCGCATGCCGTTCAGCAGCATGTTGAATCATCAGGGTTCTCAGTTGTGACTGAGTTCGTGGGCCATGGGATCGGACGGCAATTACACGAAGAACCGCAAGTTCCTAACTACGGAAAACCTGGTCAAGGCCCTCGATTACAGCCGGGGATGGTGTTGGCAATTGAACCTATGGTCAATATGGGGCGGAGTGCAGTGCGTATTCTCGACGATCGATGGACGGCTGTCACGGTCGACGGCAGTTTGTCTGCCCACTTTGAACATACGATCGCGATACAGTCAACCGGGGATCCTCGTATTTTAAGCCAGTTGTAGAGCATGTAGCGATTGATTTATAGGAAAGAACACGACACGACGTGGCAAAAGAAGACATTATCGAAGTGCAGGGATCGGTAGCGGAGACGCTCCCAAATGCCATGTTTCGAGTCAGGCTCGATAATGGCCATGTCATACTGGCTCATATTTCAGGGAAAATGCGGATGCATTTCATTCGTATTCTTCCTGGCGATAAGGTCACGGTTGAAATGTCTCCGTATGATTTGACAAGAGGCCGTATCACCTATCGCTTTAAATAAATGGGAGTTGGGAATTGGTATGAAAGTCAAATCATCAGTGAAGCCCATTTGTGCAAAATGTAAAGTTGTCCGCCGTCGTGGCGTTGTCCGCATTCTTTGCAAGAATCCGCGCCACAAGCAGCGACAGGGATAGCTGAAGGAGAGTGCTAAAGAACCAGTGAAACGCCAGGCCCGAGGTGGCAAGGCGGACACAGTCAACAAGAAATGGGTTGAAAAGATTACGGCTGAAGAAGGCTAGTTGGAGGAAGAATGGCACGTATTGCTGGCGTCGATTTGCCAAGGAACAAACGAACTGATATTGGATTGACCTACATCTACGGGATCGGGAGGGCATCAGCCCAACAGATCCTCGATGAAGCCGGTATTGATGGCTCGATTCGTGTCAAGGATCTGAGCGAAGACAAGATCGTCAAGCTACGTGAAATTATCGAGCGCGATCATCGAGTCGAAGGGGACCTTCGCAAAGAGGTATCCCTCAATATCAAGCGACTCATCGATACCGGGACATACCGAGGGTTGCGTCATCGTAAAGGATTACCGGTTCGGGGGCAGCGTACTAAAACCAATGCCAGAACACGTAAAGGACGTCGTGCCGGAGTAAGCAGTAAACCGCGACCAAGGGGTTCAAAAGGGGCGGGTGCCTAGCCGGCCTGGGCGTCAGGAGGGGTTTGTCATGAGTGTCAAAAAAGGGAAAAAGAAAGAACGGCGAATCGTTCAAAGCGGAGTGGCGCATGTTCAAGCGTCATTTAACAATACGATCGTAACGATCACCGATATGAGCGGCAATACGGTGGTGTGGGCCAGTGCTGGTAACCAAGGGTTTAAAGGATCGCGTAAGAGCACCCCCTTCGCTGCTCAGCGAGCTGGGGAAGCGGCAGCGCGAAAGGCGATGGAAAGTGGGATGCGACAGATCGACGTGTATGTTAATGGTCCAGGTTCCGGTAGAGAGTCCGCGATTCGTTCACTGCAAGGGGCTGGATTGCGAATTAACCTCATTCGGGATGTCACGCCAATTCCGCATAATGGATGTCGGCCGCCCAAGCGGCGGCGTGTTTAAGCATATGAAATAGAAGGCTCGGTTCTTTTGAAAATCCAGAATGGTCATCTGTCGGTGAATCTGTAAGTTAATTCCGGAGGAGGACGCAGTGGCAAAGTATCGTGGTCCTGTCTGTCGGTTGTGTCGACGAGAAGGTGAGAAGCTCTTTCTCAAGGGAACTCGCTGCATGACGGAAAAGTGTGCCATCGAACGGCGAAGTTATCCACCTGGGCAACATGGGCAGGGGCGTCAACGGACCTCCGACTATAGCCTTCAGCTTCGGGAGAAGCAGAAATTGAGACGTATCTATGGACTGCAGGAATGCCAGTTCCGTGGCGTGTTTGAACGTGCGGAACGACAGACTGGCGTCACCGGCGACTCGTTGTTACGCCTTCTTGAGTGTCGATTGGATAATGTAACCTATCGGCTTGGATTTGGTGCTTCACGCAAGCAGGCACGCCAGATGGTGAGTCACGGTCATTTCACACTGAATGGCAGGAAAATCACGGTAGCTGGCGCACTGGTGAAGCCTGGCGATGTGATCGAGATTCGTGAGAAAAGTCGGGATTTGGTAGCGATCCAAGCCGCATTGGAATCCGTCGATAGTCGAGGGATTCCTGACTGGCTCGAATTGGATAAGGGTGCATTTAAGGGAGTTGTGCGGTCCTTGCCGGCGAAAGAGCAGATCGCGTTACCGGTGAACGAACAAATGGTGGTGGAATTGTATTCACGCTAGGCCACCTCGGTATTTCGTTCTGTCGGTTCAGTGTCATCTGTCAATGTGTTTGTTACTCGATGGTATGGAGGATCGGTCATGATCAAAGCGATGAAGGACTTTCAGATCCCGATGCGGGTGGAAGTCGACAAGGATGCACAGTCCCCCACATTCGGGCGGTTTACAACTGAAGCATTCGAACGAGGGTTTGGTACGACGATTGGCAATGCCCTCCGTCGAATTTTGTTGTCGTCGCTGACTGGGGCCGCAGTGACCACTGTAAAGATTGAAGGGGTCGTCCATGAATTCTCGACGATCGCCGGTGTAACCGAAGATGTTACAGCGATTATTCTCAATATTAAAAGTTTGCGTTTGGCGCTCCACACGGATAAACCAAAGACCATTCGGCTGAAAAAGAAGGGGCCAGGGGAGGCAAAGGGTTCTGACGTTCTCCATGACGGTGATGTGACGATTTTGACGCCTGATCTGCATATCGCCACCCTTGATAAAGATGCGACACTTGATATTGAAATGACCATCAAACATGGGCGGGGCTATGTACCGGCGGAGCGCAATAAGGAAGAAGGGTTGCCGATTGGAGTGATTGCAATCGACTCCATTTTCTCGCCGATTAAACGAGTGAATTTCTTTGTGGAGAATGCTCGGGTTGGACGTATGACTGACTATGACAAGCTGACCATGGAGATCTGGACGGATGGCACCATCAGTCCAAGAGATGCGCTCTCAACGGGGGCCGGTATCTTGCGGGAACATGTGGATATCTTTATCAATCCTGAAGAACGAAGCGAAGGAAAGAGTGAAGCAGGCTACGAGGAGTCTCAGCGAGAAGTGAATAGAAATCTCTCGCGCAGTGTCAATGAATTGGAATTATCGGTTCGAGCAGCCAATTGCCTCAAGAATGCGAATATCAAGACGATTGCCGATCTTGTGCAAAAATCGGAAGGTGAAATGCTCAGGACGAAGAACTTCGGGAAAAAGTCTCTCAATGAGATCAAGGAGATTCTTACGGAGATGGGGCTTTCTCTTGGGACTAAAGTAGATGATGGGGCTACCCCACACAATGGAAGTCCAAAACCTGAATGATGTTTTCTAGCCGAGGGGAACACCGTGCGACATAGGAAAAATGGACGACAACTTGGGCGGCAGACCAAGCACAGAAGGGCACTATTTAGAAATTTAGTTACTTCATTGTTGGAGCAGGAGCGAATCGAAACAACCGGGGCTAAAGCCAAGGAAATACGAGGATTTACTGATCGTATGATCACTCTTGGAAAGGAAGGTACTCTCCCGGCAAGACGACGAGCGCTTGGCTTTCTCCGTAGTAAGGCCGTGGTATCCAAGCTCTTCGATGATGTCGCTGCACGTTTTAAGGATCGGCCAGGGGGGTATACCAGGATCATCAAAACGCGCCGACGTGTTGGTGATGCGGCGGAAATGGTCGCAATTGAATTGGTTTCTCGCCAAGAAATTGTCCTCGCAAGAAAGCAACGGCTGTTTCTCCGACGCCTCCGGCGTCAGGAGATTCGGGCGCATCAACGTAAGCTCTCCTGACAATGTCGGTCAGCATTAGCAAAGCCTCCCACATGAGCACATGTGGGAGGCTTTGCGTATCTAGACCCTAACAGACGTTTACATGATTGCCCGTGCATGCTACGATCGTGCCAGGTATTGTTATGAGTTGAGTAGGGGAGCACACCGAACTTATGTGGGAGCTTATTGCGAGACGCACTCTTCTCGCAGCGAGTGTACTATTGGCTGTATTCCTCGGATATCTTCTCGTCAGAAATGCAAATGTAGTGTCGACTAGCCAATCGACTGTCCCTGAAACCATGGAACAAGCTGACGCCAAACTCTCGGAATTTACTTTTACACAATCGAAAGGCGAGGTGGTCCAATGGCAAGTTCAGGCGAAACAGGCTCGAGTATTTGAACAAGACCAGCGAACGTTGTTGCAGGATGTTTCCCTTACCTTTTATGGGGGCGAAGGTGAGGAGGTGAGGGTCTATGGCGACGAGGGTATGCTCGATACCGCGAGCAAAAACTTTGCCTTATCGAATCGTGATGCGCCTGTCACCGTGATAACCAGGAGTGGGTACACGATCTATACCAACCATTTGGTCTGGACGGATAAATCCAAAGAAATACGGACAGAGGATCCTGTGCGCATTGTCGGGCATGGATTGGAGGTACGAGGTCTTGGGTTGCTCGGGAGAATGGAGTCAGAAGAATTTGAGGTTCTACGCGATGTTCACGTGGATCTCGTTCCTGCTTCTTAGTGTCCTATGTATTGAAGGCGCAGTCGCCGCACTTTCCGCAGAATCAGGGACTCTGAAGCAGAGCGTTGAGGCGCCAGGAGTCTCAACTACCATTACATCTAAAAAAATGACCGTCCGAAATCAGGACGGTCAGGCAGTATTTGAGGGGATGGTTGTGCTGACGAGGGGGGCTCTGGTTGTTCATTCTGACAAAATGGTTGTGTCGTTCCGTTCGCGTCAGCCCGATCCCAAGCAGAAATCGCCTAATGGCACAAACCACAGAGCACCGGTACAGAGTTTCTCTCCACCAAAAGAAGGTGGTAGCGGGGCTGCATCGACGATTTCGAATCGTTCTGTCAGTCGTATCGAAGCGACGGCGGATTCGCACCATGTTAAGATCGAATATGAGAATGGCAATGCCACATGCCAAAAGGCCGTTTATTTAGTCGACAGTGAAAAAGTCGTGCTCACCGGTAATCCCGTGGCATGGGAGCGGGGAACGCGTGTGAGTGGTCAACAGATCACGCTTTTCCTAGCCGAAGAACGCAGCGTCGTAGAGGGTGGCTCTCACGTTCGTATCGAGGGTGAGGGAGCGAATACGCCATGACTCCGAGCGGTTCTGCGCGAGCCGACTCCCTCACCCATTCGAACTCACCCCACAATGCCGACTGCCTACGGGCCACTGGATTGGTCAAGAGTTTCCGTAGTCGGAAAGTCGTCAAGGGTGTGGCAATCGAAGTCTATGCTGGTGAGGTGGTAGGCCTTCTTGGTCCTAATGGTGCGGGGAAAACTACCATTTTTGATATGGTTGTGGGTCTATGCCAGCCCGATGAAGGAGATATTACCTTCAAAGGAGAGTCCGTCACCGGCTTGCCAATGTATAAGCGAGCACGGCGAGGGATAGGATATCTTCCTCAGGAATCATCGGTCTTTCGACGGCTTTCGGTAGAACATAATGTCTTGGCGATTCTTGAAATGCTAGGGTATGCTCGCAATGAACGGAATCAGCGGGTGGATGTACTCCTCAAAGAATTGGATCTGCTCCATATTCGTAAAAGTATGGCCTATGCCCTGTCAGGTGGAGAACGTCGCCGCTTAGAAATTACGCGTGCCTTGGCGGCCACGCCGTCGTTCATGCTCCTGGACGAGCCGTTCGCAGGAATCGACCCTATCGCTGTCGCCGATATCCAACAGATCATCACTCGCTTGAAAGATAAAGGCATTGGAATCTTAATTACCGATCACAATGTGCAGGAAACGCTCTCGATAGTCGATCGAGCATACATCATTAATGAGGGGTTGATCTTGGAATCAGGCACTCCAGAAGTTATCGTTCAGAGCGAAACTGCTCGAGCAGTGTATCTCGGTGAACAATTCAAGTTGTAGAGGATGTGCACTCTGCCATGAAACTGCGTCTTGACCTAAAGCTCAGCCAAAAATTGATCATGACGCCACAATTGCAGCAGGCTATCAAGTTGTTGCAACTGTCACGGCTTGAATTGCAGCAGAGCCTTACACAGCACCTCCTTGAGAATCCATTGTTGGATGAGATCCAATCCGACGGCGATGAAAACGAGCCGTCGGTCACTGAGGGGAAAGTAGGGGAGATCGCGGTCTCATCTGGGCAAGAACAGGGGGGTACAGCAGAAACACCGGAAGAACGAGGATCTCCGGAGGAATCTTCCGCCTCTGGATGGGAAGAATACTTCGGGAGGGATCGGCGAGACGGGCAGTCTGAATATTCGGGAACGTCTGACGATTTCCCTTCATATGAACAAACGGTGGCGAAGGCGATCTCACTTGAAGAGCATCTTCTGTGGCAATTGTCTCTGTCCACACTTTCCGATCGAGAGAAAGAGCTTGGTCGCTTGATTATCGGCAACCTTGATGATGATGGCTATCTTCGCATTCCTATGGCCGAAATTGTGGCTGGTTCGCCATTTACGGAAACGGAAGCCGAGTCTGTGCTCAGGGACATTCAGATGTTTGACCCTACAGGTGTTGCTGCAAGAGATTTATCGGAATGTCTTCTGCTCCAGCTCGGACATTTAGGTCGCAATCTTTTCGGTTCGCTCGGATCTCCCCCTGGAGCGCTTAAAGGATCAGTCATCGAGAGCGTCATCAAGCACCACTTGAAAGACCTTGAGAAGAAACAGTATCCCAAAATCGCAAAAGCTTTAAACGTCAGTATCGAAGATGTGTTCCAGGCTACTAAAATCATCGGTGAGCTTGAACCAAAACCAGGCCGACCCTTCACGAATACCCAGAACTATGTGATCGTGCCGGACGTGTTTGTAGTCAAAAATGAAGGAGAGTGGGTGGTGCTGTTGAACGACGATGGGCTCCCACGGATGAGAATCAGCCCCTACTACAAGCAACTTATTTCCTCTGAACAGGGCGGGGCCCCTGAAACAAAAGCGTACATGGATGAAAAATTGCGAGCTGCTCAATGGGTCATTCGAAGTATTGAACAGCGGAATAGAACGATCGTCAAGGTGGTGTCGAGTATTGTGAAATTTCAGGAGCAGTTTTTTGAGCATGGTGTACAATACCTTAAGCCGTTAGTCCTTAAACAAGTGGCTGAGGATATTGGAATGCATGAATCCACGATTAGCCGTGTGACGGCTAACAAGTACATGTACTGCCCGCAAGGCATGTTAGAGCTCAAGTTCTTTTTTAATGCCGGACTCCAGCGAACCGATGAACCGTCGAGTATGCATTCTTCCATATCCGTCAGAGACATAATTAAAAATATGGTGGGGGAAGAGGATGGGAAGCGCCCGTTGAAAGACGAAGAAATTGCGGCCCGACTGAGCACTCAAGGAGTACGTATCGCGAGGAGAACCGTAGCCAAGTATCGAGCAGAATTGAATATTCCATCGGCCAGTCAACGCAGACGATATTTTTGATGCTCGCTGCTCTGCATCCAACGAAATAAAGAAATTGGAGGTGGACATGAACTTGCGCATTACGAGTCGGCATATGGACCTTACCCCTGCCTTGAGAAACTACGTAGAGACGAGATTTAGTCGACTGGATCGCTATGAGTTGAAGGTGGAGGCTCTCCAGGTCGTGCTGGGCGTTGAAAAACTTCAACATAAGGCTGAAGTGACTGGGGCTGTGAGCGGAAAGCGCATACAGGCGAAGACCTCCACCCCTGAGATGTATGCCACCATTGATGCACTTGTCGATCGGGTAGATGCTCAGTTTCGCAAATGGAAAGATCGCCTTGTTCATCATAAGCCAGCCAAATCTAAGAAGTCATGATTAGTGATCTGAACACTGCGCAGAAGAACGGTATAAGAGTTTGTGTTGGCGTTGTATTCAAATGAATGGTTGCTTGATGCAGGAAATCTGGATCGAGAAGGAGCCCTCGCCACCTCGTATCTCGAGAAAATAGGAATGGGGATATGCGTCTGCGGTTCAGCTGTGATGCCGTAACTCGTATCTCTGCTGAGACGGTTTGGTGTTATGGCACGACTCAACCTCGTGATCATCAGCGGGTTATCTGGATCAGGAAAATCCTACGCGCTTAAGGCGTTTGAGGATGCGGGCTATTTCTGCATTGATAACCTTCCTCCCGCCTTACTTCCAACCTTTGTGGACCTGTGCGACCAACAACATCATGAAATAGCCAATGTTGCACTCGGTATCGATGTGCGCGAACGTGTGTTTTTCTCGGATCTTGTGGGCATTCTGGAACGAGTCAAAACGATGGGCCATTCGCTCAAATTGCTATTTCTTGAGGCACGTGAAGAGGTCCTGATCCGGCGCTTTTCAGAATCAAGGCGCCCGCACCCGCTTTTGCCGCATCTACCAGTCCTGGAAGGGATCCGATTCGAAAAAGAACGCTTGACGGAACTTCGGCGACGTGCAGATCGGATCATCGATACCTCAGATCTTACGGTTCATGAACTCGGGGAGCTATTAGCCAAGGAGTTTCAACGAGAATCATCCGAAGGACGACTGACCATTTCATTTTTAACCTTCGGATATAAATTTGGAGTGCCCTATGATATTGATCTCCTCTTCGATGTGCGATTTCTGAAGAACCCCTTCTTTGTGCCAGACCTTAAGCCACTTCCTGGGACCGACCCACGGGTTCGTCACTTTGTGTTGACGGACCCAGAAGCCACCGCCTTTGTCGACCACGTCGGCAATTTATTAAAGTTCCTTCTACCACTGTTTCAAAGGGAGCGGCGCAGTTATCTGACCATTGCCATTGGATGTACCGGAGGGCGTCACCGGTCGGTGGCTATTGCTGGCCATTTCTGCGAAAGCCTCGGGACGCTGGGATACAAGGTCGGACTCAAGCACCGAGATATCGATAAAACCTAGAGTATTTGAGCGATAGCTGCAATCTTCTCCTTCCCACTAATCGCCAGTTCCAGCACTTTCCTTGACAGGTAGAACATATTGACTATACTTAATTTTGTGAATATTGACAGCCTTCTACTAAGAGAATATTACGCAAGTGAAAAAGCCTAAAAACGTACCAAGGCAAGAAGGGTTTAAGGCCTATGAAATATGCGATTTATTCGATATTTCTAAGGCCACACTCTTTCGATGGGAGCGAGAGGGAGTGATTACGCAGCCGGGTCGCGACTGGAGAAACTGGCGTCTCTACACGAGGAAGAATGTGGATGAAATCGAAAAAGTCATTCGTGCCCGCAAAGCGGTCGCGTAGACGAGCAGGTAGCGCAAAATGATGGGTTCACTCAAAAAACTCGTTGAAACTGACATTATTTCAATGCTGACGCCTCGCCGCCAGCTCGTTGGGTTAGATCTTGGGTCGAGCGCAATTAAGGTAGCGCAACTGAAGGAAACGAAGGGGCGGTACCTTCTACAAAAGTTTGGGGTCAAACTGCTCGAGCCAGAAGTGATTGTCGACGGCACTGTCATGGATGAGGGCCGCGTGGTTGCGGCTATCCGAGAACTTTTCGATGAAGCGAACATCAAGAACAAGCATGTGGCCATCTCAATCTCAGGGCATGCCGTTATCGTCAAGAAGATTAGTTTGCCGCCTATGCCGGATGAGGAATTGGAAGGCCAAGTAAGGCTGGCTGCTGAGCAGTATATCCCCTTTGACATCAACGAGGTCAACATTGATTTCCACGTGTTGCCTCCTGACGAGGTGCACGATGGACAGGGCGACATGGCGGTCATCCTCGTAGCTGCGAAAAAAGATAAGATCAATGAATTGACGGAATTGGTCAAGGCAGCGGGGTTGATTCCAATGGTCATGGATGTTGATGCCTTTGCCATCGAGAATATGCATGCGATCAACTATCCAATGGCACAAGAAGAAACGACCGCGCTGGTGAATCTTGGAGCCAGCGTCATGAACGTCAATATCATCCGCGCGGGGTCGTCCCTATTTACTCGGGATATTCCGTTAGGTGGCAATCGCTATACCGAGGCAATTCAACGTGAGATCGGACTGTCATTCGAGGAAGCGGAAGAGAGTAAAAAAAAGGACCGCGCCGGTGATTCAGGAGGCGTTGAGGTTGGCAACGTCATCGATAGTGTGAATGCAGAAGTCGCGTCAGAAATTGCCAGAACAGTGGACTACTTTAAGAACTCAACCACCAATTCTGAGCTCAATCGTGTGCTGCTCTGTGGAGGGGTGGCCAGAGCCAATGGTTTGATTCAGCAACTTGGCGATCGGATGCAGCTTCCTGTAGAAATGGCGGACCCTTTTGCAGAAATTGATATCTCAGGGTGTGATGCGGATCCGGAGCTCCTAGCCGATATGGCTCCCTCTGCGGCGGTTGGCGTTGGGCTGGCACTACGAGCGGTGGGTGACAGATGATTCGAATCAACCTACTTCCTGGCGGACCAAAGGGGCGACCAGCAAAGCCGCAGTATGATGTCCGTGCCCAAGCATTGCTTGGGGTGGGGGTCATCCTGATCACGTTGGCCGGTTGTTGGTGGTATTCATCCTCCTTGGACGACGAACTTGAGGCCCAGCAGACCGAAAAACAGGATAAGGAAAGGCAAGTCGCTCAGCTGAAAGAGCAGGTCAAGCAGGTCCAGGACTTCGAGCAACGGAAAAAGCTGCTGGAAGATAAAAATCGTATTATTGATCAGCTCGAGCAATCAAGGATGGGACCTGTGAAAGTTCTTGACCACGTAAGCCAGAGCTTGGAGCCGCTCAAAGTGTGGCTCACGCGGCTGGGTGTCACCTCCGATATGGTTGAGCTAGAGGGGAAGGCGCTCACGAACGACGATGTGGTCGAATTTGTCAATAATCTGCGTCGTACCGATTATTTTACCGGGATCAATCTGCAGGAAAGTAAAGCCACGGTAGAGAACAAGGTCACTCTGTATCAGTTCCGTTTAGCCTTCCGATTGAAAGGGTAATAATGGCGTTGCCACAAGTGAACCTGGATGCCCTTCGTAACGTGCCGGCTACCCAAAAGGCCGCACTCTTATTCCTACTCGTCGGTGGCATTATTGCAGGTTTTTACTTTTACATCGCTGAGCCCAAGTCTGAGATCATCGCCGTCTTGGAGGCCGAGAACAGCAAGCTCGAGAGCGAGATTCAAACACTGACGATCAAAGTGAAGCACCTGGATGAATTGGTTGCTGCCAACAAACAGCTCGAAATTGAGCTGGCCAAAAAGAAGGAACGACTTCCACCGGAAGAAGAGGCCATCATGCTGCTGAAACAGGTCTCTGATCTCGGCGTGCGGTTAGGGCTGGATATCAAGCTATGGAAGCCTGGGGCACCGACCGAAGATGCGTCGAAGCTTTTTATCAAAATGCCGGTGAATGTTGAAGTGGCTGGAGTGTATCACACCGCAGCGTTGTTCTTCGATCGGATCAATCGGCTACCTCGTATTATTACCGTATCAGGCTTAAAAATTGGATCTCCCAAGGTTGACCAGGGGCGAATCGTATCGCAAACGACATTTGATCTTGTGGCCTATGCCGCCCCACAAGAGAAGGCGGCTTCCTGGGCACCGCCGTCAGCAACTGCTCCCAACGTTGCCCAAGCCGGTAAGTGAGGAATACTCCCTATGCAGCCATCGGTTAGGAGTGCAAGGAAGATATGGAGCGGTCTTATGTTATCCGGTGTAGGTATGGCATGGGTGTGGATTGTCCCGCTCTTGAGTCAACAGGTTCACGCTGAGCCTTCTCTTCTGCCCGGACAGATAGTGCCCATGAGGCAGGGGGCGATCCCTGGCCCCTCCGTCCCCGACACGCCTCGGGCGGTACCTCCCAGCATGGAAACGCCATCAATCCATGAAGACGCATCGATGGCTTCTCCATTGCCATTAACAGAGGGTGTGCCGGGTGTTGGATACGATCCGTCGGGTCGCCGCGATCCATTTGCTCCCATCATTCAGGAACTGCAACTGGGAAAGGTGGATATGACCCTTCCCCCATTGCAGCGCGTCACCCTAACCGAACTTAACCTGATCGCCATTGTGTGGGGTGCGTACGGGTATACTGCGATGGTTCAGACTCCTGAGGGGCATGGATACACAGTTCGTCGAGGCACCAGAGTAGGGCAGAATAATGGAGTCGTCAGCGCTATCACTGAACGGGGCATGATCGTGCAGGAGCGATTTACGGATGTGTATGGCAAAAAGCAGGAGCGAGAGTATGTAAAGCTCCTTCATCCCAAAGAGGGCTCAGAATGAAATCACTAATCTCTCCAGCAAATAGTTTCCGGATGGCTAGGTGCTTCATCGGAGCCTGGGCGTTCGTGTTTTTCGCGCTCCTTGTGAGTGCGGAGACGAGGGCTCTTGCCAAGGAGACTGGGCAGGTGATGAAGCAAGCAGGCATCGCACGGGCCGGAACGCCTTCTATACGATTGCTCGCTCAAGCGGTGACGGCAATTGAGGTTCGTCCCGAGGTAGATGTGGTGACAGTGGTCATCGCTGGTGACGGACAACTATTTCCCGAGACAAACTTTTTGGATGACTCTCGTTTGATTGTCGATATTCCCGCCGTGTCATCCACCCTCAGGCGGTCAGTGATCCGAGCAGACCATTATTTGCTCAAGAAAATTAGGGTTGGGAATCATGCCGATAAGGTCCGGCTGGTATTCGATGTCCCTGAACGGCCACTCTATTCGATGGTTCGTGACGCCAACAAGGTGGTGATTACACTGAAACCGAGTGAGGCCATTGATTTCCATGCGATGGCGACCAAGATCCATACACAGGAGAATGTGTCCATTCTCCCTCGCTCGAAAAAGGCGATGGTTCAACCGAAGGATCAGGTCGTGAGAAAGACCGCACGACTTGTCAGGCCCACGCAGCCTCAATTCAAGATACAGCGCGCTCAGATGACGGACGAAAGCGCATCATCTGAGAAGGATGACCGATCCGACGATCTCGTGATAGGGAAAACCCGATTTGTCGGTCGACGCATCTCTCTCGACTTTCAGCAGGCGGATATCACCAATATTCTTAGATTGATCGCCGAGGTCAGTGGTTTCAACATCGTTGTCGGAGAAGGCGTCAAGTCAAAGGTAACGATGAAGATGGTGAATGTGCCTTGGGATCAGGCGTTGGACATGCTCTTGAAGATGAATGGCCTGGGTATGTTTCGTCAAGGGAGTATTGTCTGGGTCGATTCCTTGGCGAATCTTTCTAAACAACAGGATGAGGAAGCACGAGCCAGAGATTCTAAGACGAAGGCAGAACCAGTGATCGACCGTGTCTTCTATATCAGGCATATTCCAGCGCAGGAGCTCATGCAATCGCTCAGGCAGAACTTGAGTCCGCGCGGCCGTATGCAATTCAATAATGGGAGTAACGCATTAGTCGTGCAGGACACGGAGTCAAAACTGGCGGTCATTAAGCAGCTTGTCGAAGGACTCGATCTAGAGGTCCCTCAAGTTCAAATTGAAGCGCGTATCGTGCAGGCTGATACGGTCTACGCTAGGGGCATGGGAATTCAGTGGGGTTTTGTGCAGTCAAACTTTTCTCCAAGTGGTTTTCATGCAGTGAGCAATATTATTGGTTCGCCATTGAATGGTGTCGGAAACGATAACGATATCGAGCATACTTTCTTGGTAAATTTACCGGCGCAAGTCGGCGGATTACCAGCTGTCCCGGGGATTGGCTGGACTTTTGGAAAATTAGCCGGTGATTTTGGGCTCGATATGAGGTTATCTGCTGGTGAACTGCTAGGCTTGACCAAGGTGATCGCAGCACCCAAGATTACCACGCTGGACAAACGGGAGGCAAAGATCTCTCAAGGCGAGTCAATTCCCTTTCAAACGACCTCGTTACAGGGGACACAAACAACATTTGTCGATGCCAACTTAGAGTTGAATGTCACGCCACAGATTACCTCTCGTGATCCCAACGAAGAGTATAAGCGAATCATGATGAAGGTGCGGGCCACGCGTAATGCCGTCGGTGCGCGGAGCAACCCGGCTGGTCCCAGCATCGATCGGCGAGAGGCGACGACTCAAGTTATGGTGAGAGATGGAGAAACAATGGTAATCGGCGGAGTCTTCGTCGATACGCAATCAAACAATGTGCAAGGTGTTCCGTATCTTTCTCGCATGCCCGTGATCGGTTGGTTGTTTAAGAACAAATCTGAATCGGTCGGCAAACAGGAGTTGCTGATCTTCCTCACGCCCAGCATCATTAAGCAGTCGTAGCTACTCAGCGAGGTGTGGTGGGAAAAACGCCTGAGGACGTCGATCGGCGTCCTCAGGCGTTTCTGCTTTGATAGCGATAACCAAGTCCGTTTTCTAGGGGTGGGTGTTCTACAAGAAAATGACCGTCATTTTAGTTTTGTCGAGGCTGTGGTACGATGCGGCGCCTTGAGCATTCTTTTTGTGACGGCCTAGTATCAGGAATATGAACTCCCATCCTTCCGTTCTCTGCGTGGTCACGAAATGACTCCGATCTTCACCGTTCCTGTCGCTCTTGCTGAACGAAGTTACGAAATTACCATTCGTGCGGGGTTACTGGAGAGACTTGGGCGAGAGTTGAAGCAGTCGGCGATTAAGGGGAAAGTTGCAGTTGTAACCGATCGTCAAGTGGCGCGGCATTACCTGAGAGACGTGTCTCAATCGATCAAAAGATACGGACTCCAGCCGGTACCGATCATCCTAGCTCCAGGTGAACGTTCAAAAACGTTGAAGACCGTGGAGTCCGTCCTCGATATCTTGGCACGTCATCGATTTGAACGCTCCTCCTTGCTGTTGGCGCTGGGAGGAGGAGTCGTTGGGGACATCGCGGGATTTGCGGCTTCAATTTACCAACGGGGTATGCCCTATATTCAAGTCCCCACGACGCTTGTCGCCCAGGTCGATTCTAGTGTTGGAGGAAAGACAGGAGTCGATCATCGACTGGGCAAGAACCTGATTGGGTCATTTTATCAACCACGTGCGGTGTGGATCGATCCAGTGGTTCTGCGGACGTTGCCAAGGCGTGAATGGGTCGCCGGTCTGGCTGAAGTGATCAAATACGGTATCATTGCAGATGATACATTCTTTCGCTATCTACAGCGGCACATGCCGGATCTTTTGAAACAAGCATCCGGCGTCGTTGCAACGGTAATAAAACGATCGTGCGAGATCAAGGCCGAGGTTGTTTCATCCGATGAACGAGAGTCCGATCGGAGACGAATCCTCAACTATGGCCATACCATTGGACATGCGCTTGAAGCGTTGGGCGGCTATCAGTCGATGGTCCATGGAGAAGCGGTGGGAACTGGGCTGGTCCAAGAGGCTGACCTTGCCTGCTTCCAAGGGCTATGTAGTCACGAAGTCGTTGAAGGGATTCGACGAATCGTGAAGGAGGCGGGGCTCAGCGACCGAATGCCGAAGTGGACACCCGCCAAGGTATGGAAGGCAATGCTGCATGATAAAAAGGTCTCGGGGGGGCTGGTCATTGGAGTGTGGCCTTCGCGTATTGGAGCGGTCCGAATAGCCCCGTTAGAGAAGCGTGTGTTTGATCAATGGTGGGCTGAATCGCAGCCAGCATGACGCACTCGGCGATTGGTCCCTGTATTCCCGCTTTGACGAATCTCTCAAAGGAAAACCGGATCTTCTCAAAACTCAAGGCAGGTGCCTTGAGGTGAAGCCCGGTCAGATTGGTGCGTGATGAGTGTGTTGCGAATCGCCGTGGCACAGATGAACCCAACGGTCGGGGATCTGAACGGAAATGTCCAGCGGATCATAGAATGGCTCGGCGAGGCGCGAAAGGCCCAAGTCGACCTGATCGCTTTCCCCGAACTTGCCATTACCGGCTACCTTCCCGAAGACCTTCTCTTTAAACCGCAGTTTGTGAACGACAATCTACGCGCACTGAACGAGGTTGCCCAAGCTTGTCGTGACGTGGTTGCCGTGGTCGGATATGTGGCTCAAAGCGCTCAAATCAAATCGGGAGGGTTCCGCCCATCGTTTGACTCAAACGATCGGCCGGCACTCTACAATTCGGCGGCGCTCCTCGCCGAGCATCAGATAGCGGGAAACTGGCACAAAAAATATTTCGCAAGGGATGGAGAGGAGAACAGATACTTTCAACCGGGCCAACAGCCTCCAGTGCTTGTGATGAACGGTAGGGTGATTGGGGTGACTATCGGTGAAGACCTGTGGCATTCAGATACGGGTACCCAAGCGCAAATGCTCGCAGGAATAGAGGTGATGGTCAACCTCACCGCCTCCCCTTTTCAAGCCGAGCAAAGCCGTTTGCGGGAACAGTTGTTCTCAACGTGGGCTAAGAAAAACGGAGTGATTCTGACCGTTGCGAATATGATCGGAGGACAAGATGAACTTGTCTTCGACGGGAACAGTCTCATCCTTGATCAATCGGGCCAGGTGGTTGCACGTGGTGGTGCTTTCAAGGAAGAGTTGCTCATGGCCGATGTGAGCCTGGGTTCCGTCAAGGGCAAGAGTAACGCCAGCGGACGGAATTCGGTACGGACAAAGAAACCGGTATCTGCGGCTGATCGTTTTCTAATCAAGCTGCCGATAACAAAGGGAGCGAGGACTCCCATCATGCCGGGATTGACTGAGCCGTCAGGGGAGATCGAAGAGGTCTATCAGGCTCTGGTGCTT
Organism: Nitrospira sp.; assembly: GCA_016715825.1. Taxonomy (NCBI): domain Bacteria; kingdom Pseudomonadati; phylum Nitrospirota; class Nitrospiria; order Nitrospirales; family Nitrospiraceae; genus Nitrospira; species Nitrospira sp. The sequence goes on from JADJXO010000006.1 coordinate 121,962, forward strand.
GCCGTGAAAGATTACGTGCGGAAGAACGGGTTTAAGCGGGTGGTCATTGGGCTCAGCGGTGGAGTTGATTCGGCGTTGACGGCAGTAGTTGCCGTGGATGCACTCGGGTCCGCAAACGTACTCGGGATCTTCATGCCCTCTCCCTATACATCTCAGGAAAGTGAAGAAGATGCGGTTGAGCTTGCACAGCACCTCGGGATCGAGCTCAACATCATTCCAATTGCCTCAACGTTTGAAGCGTATCGACGATCTCTGGCTCCATCCTTTGATCAACGGCCAGCTGATATAACAGAGGAGAATCTTCAGGCACGTATTCGCGGTAATATCCTCATGGCTTTGTCCAATAAGTTTGGCCATCTGGTGTTGATCACCGGGAACAAGAGTGAGTTGAGCGTCGGGTATTCGACGCTCTACGGTGACATGGCCGGTGGGTTTGCCGTCATCAAAGATGTCTCGAAAACGAGAGTGTATGAGCTGGCCAGATTCTGCAATGCGCGAGGTTCGTCGACGGTGATCCCTCAGCGTACGTTGGACCGACCGCCGAGTGCCGAGCTGAAGCCTGATCAAAAAGACGAAGACACGTTGCCCCCTTACCCAGAGCTCGATCACATCCTTCAGGCCTATGTAGAAGAAGACCGTTCGCTGAAGGAAATCGTCGAGGAGGGGTTCGATCGGGTGACGGTCGCTCGTGTGATGAGAATGGTCGATACCAGTGAATTTAAGCGCCGACAGGCACCCATCGGAGTCAAGCTCACCCGTCGTGCCCTTGGGAAGGATCGTCGGATGCCGATCACAAACGGGTACCGCGGCCTCGACGAGTAACTGATTCGTAGGGGGAAAGACCGTCCTCCTATCCTCATCCGTCGCGTGAACATCGAAATCTTTGGATTCCGTCCTCCCGAGAACGTGCGAAACCGTGTGGAATTTTCATGATTTCGACCATTGAGACACGAGCGAGGATGGGCTATGATGGCCACCCCAAACCCCAAGGTTATGGCAGAATGGTCCTCACCTTGCCTTCCTACAAGGGATGGGTCAGGGGGTCGTTGTGCCGAGTCCCTCAATGGTCCATCTGGGAGGACGTCTCCATGAAGCTGGTTGAGGCCGTCGTCAAACCGTTCAAGCTGGAAGAAATTAAGGATGCCCTGCTGGAAATCGGCGTGCAAGGCATGACGGTATCGGAAGTTAAAGGGTTTGGACGTCAAAAAGGTCATAAGGAAACGTATCGCGGGCAGGAATATACGATTGAATTTGTCCCCAAGGTCAAGATCGAAGTCGCGGTGACTGATGCACAAGTTCCACGAGTGATCGAGGTCATCAGCCGAGCTGCGAAGACGGGTAGCATTGGGGATGGGAAGATTTTCGTTCAGGAATTGAGCGAAGTCGTGCGCATTCGGACGGGAGAAGCTGGAGAAACGGCGCTGTGATGCGGGGGATTCTCACAATGGCGGATCGTTGTTGGGAATCTCTCAAAGGAGGATGGGAATGAACGTGCGCGAGGTGCTGGAGTTTGCCAAGAAACACAGGGTGCGAATGGTGGACCTCAAATTCGTCGATTTGCCGGGGTTGTGGCAGCATATGACTATCCCTGTGAGCGAACTGACAGAAACCCTGTTCAAGGACGGCTCCGGCCTCGACGGGTCTTCAATTCGTGGCTGGAAGGCCATCAACAACAGCGATCTGTTGGTCGTTCCCGACCCCGAGACGGCTTGCTTGGATCCTTTTACGGCAGTCCCGACGCTCAGCATGACCGGTAATGTCGTGGATCCGATCTCACGCGAGAATTATGAGCGCGATCCGAGATTTATCGCGCAGAAGGCTGAGAAGTATCTCCAAAATACCAAAATAGGGGATAGCTCATTCTGGGGCCCTGAAGCGGAATTCTTCATCTTTGATCATGCCCGCTATGACCAAACCAGCCATAGCGGCTTCTATTATGTTGATTCGGAAGAAGGCGCATGGAACATGGGGCAAGAGGGCATTAATTTTGGCGGAAAAATCCGCCATAAACAAGGCTATTTCCCTGTCGCTCCGGCCGATACCCAGCAGGATATCCGGAGTGAAATGGTCCTTGAAATGGAAAAACTCGGTATCGTGGTGGAAAAGCATCATCACGAGACGGCTTCTGCCGGACAAGCCGAAATCGATATACGGTTTGATTCCCTGGTGCGAACTGCTGACAAGATGATGATGTACAAGTACATCGTTAAAAACGTGGCCCGTCGTCATGGGAAGACAGCGACGTTCATGCCTAAACCGCTGTTTAGTGACGCTGGATCAGGCATGCACACCCATCAGAGCATCTGGAAGGATGGGAAGCCCCTTTTCGCCGGCAAGGACTATGCCGGTATCTCGCAGATGTGTTTGTATTATATCGGCGGCATTCTCAAACATGCGCCGGCGCTGGCGGCGTTTACGAACCCCACGACGAATTCCTATAAGCGGATCACGCCGGGATTCGAGGCCCCGGTGCTCCTGGCCTATTCCAGCCGGAACCGGTCGGCTGGTGTCCGTATTCCGATGTATTCCCCGAGCCCGAAGGCCAAACGTATCGAAGTACGGTTTCCTGATCCCTCGTGCAATCCCTATTTGGCATTTTCCGCGATGCTGATGGCGGGGTTGGACGGCATCCAGAATAAGATCAACCCTGGTGAGCCGGCCGAAAAGACCTCTATGATCTTGATCCGAAAGAGGCCGCCAGCATCCCCACGATGCCGGGTAGTCTCGATGAAGCGATCAATAGCCTCGAGAAAGATCACCAGTTTTTGCTCAAGGGAGAGGTCTTTACCGAGGATCTGATCGAAGCCTGGATCGGCTATAAGCGAAGCAGGGAAATCGATCAGATGCGTCTTCGACCGCATCCGTATGAGTTTTTCCTATATTACGATGTTTAGGCCGACGGGGCGGCAAGCTCGTTGCAAGGTGATGAACATACTAGTGCTGCTCGCACGCGACCTTCGATAAGGCGTGGTTGATGCCTCCGGCGCCAACAGGCTGCCAGCCGCCCTGTTCGATGTATCCGGGGGTAGACCGCCCTTTCCCCATCTGGCGAGAAAATTCCACGACCTGAAGGACACGAACTCGGGAACCGTCGCAGTCGAATTCCTTGTGGGCTTTGGAAGATAAAAATCGTGTCGTGCTGTTCCATGTAAGATCGGTCAACTGCCATAGTGTCGCTTGCCTGCCTTCTCGATGAATCGTATTCGGGTCAAAGTATACCGTTTCGAGACTGGTCGGTTGGTACGGTTTCTCGAGAGGTACCCATTCCGCATAGACCGAGTGGTGGCTGAGAACGATCAAGGCGATGAGAAACAAGCGCTTCATGCCGGCTGAATCCGTTCAATATCTGAGGCAATGGTTGATGAGCGTTCAGGGGGAATGGAATAAGCCCAGACCGTCAAAAAATCAAGTGATAATATTTGGATGCCGTGATCTTGAAAAGGCCCGCTGTTGGCCCTTGAGCCTCTCGTCGGCTTAAGCTATTCTCGCACACACAACAGAGGAGGGGGATTATGCCGAAACGAGTTCGAACGGGGTTGACGCGAAGCGATATTCTCGATCGATACGTCGAGCGGTTTAAGCAACAGCTCGTCAAATTCCAGCCCTTTCTCTCACGCAAACGCGGGTCGGCTTCACTCGAAGATTTCGACGAGGCGGCTGAAGATCTGATAGCCCAGGTGTTTGGGGCTGCATCCGACGAATCGGAGGCCTATTTTTTCACGAAAACTGGGGAATCCGTCCTCCTACCCGAAGAAGCGCAGGAAAGTGGAACCTTCGATGTCGAACGAGCGGGTCTTCAGCAGCGTCGACAAGTGCTGGAGAGCTGCTTGGCCGATCTCGAATTACGTCGTCGGTTGCAGGCCACGAGGAAGGGAAAGGGAGAAGATCAGACCCTAGTTGAAGAGTATATGTCGCACGAGGTTCGGAGCATCCATAAAGAAGCGACGATCAAACAAGCAGGACAAGTCTTGCAGAAGTATAGGATCGGCTCACTGATTGTTGACGATGGGTCCCGTTATGTCGGGATTATCACCGAGTCTGATTTGACCCGTAGGGCGGTCGCCAAGGGTCTCGATCCCAACGCAACAAGCGTGGCGACTTGTATGAGTCGATCCCTGGTTACGATTGAGGAAGATGAATCGTTAGCCGATGCACGCTCGCTCATGAAGAAACACGGCATCCGACATCTGCCCGTGACCGCTGATGCCACCATCATCGGCGTCCTCTCTGTTTCTGACCTCCTGCGGGCCTTCGAAGCGCAGCGATCTGTGTAACATTCACTCCTGGTCTCCGCGTTCAGTCTGGTGCCGTGGAGGCAACGGATCGACGATGGTCGACCTGAGGGAAGTGCTGCATGCAATCAGGTCGGCATGGACAACCGGCAACGCATCGTCGATCAGCCAAGGTGTTGCGAGAGCCGGAGGGCGAGGCCGACCAGGGTGCGCACCGGATTGGCTGCTGAGCTCAGCGGCATGATCGACATGTCGCACGCATAGAGCCGGTCCGTTCCGATCACACGTAGGTCCTCGTCCACGACCGAGTGGTCGGCAAAGGGTGCGTTGAGCCTCGGTCGGTAGGGCATTCGCAAGCTGCCGACCGCATGGTGGACGGTCCCCCAACCAAACCCCTTGCCTCCTTCTCCAAACCGAGCATTGTCGGACGGCTGAACCGGTTGGCCGTTGAACTGAAACTGCGAGAAAATTCGCAAGGTCACCTGGTTGAGCACGTCCCAGATCTGCTCTGGATTCTTTTGCCACCCAGCCAACGCGGGAAATCGTGACCCGGCTAAATAATCGGCCCAGCTCTGGTTCCGAAAGGCGATCTCCGGAACGTACCCGAATGGAGGGGCCGGCTTGACCTCGTTGTTCTCGTCCAGGCAGTTCCCGAAGCTGAACTTGATGTCGATCCGAGCCGCTCCTCCGGTCTGAGGTGAGGGCGCCGCCTGAGGGTCGTTCTCCCGAAGGTGCCAGTACTCGTGGTTGAGGTTCATCTCAACGTTGAAGGGAAAACGAATCTCGTTATTGGAATCGCGTAAACCGCGCGAGTAGAAGATGATCTTAGCGTGGTCATCCTGTCCGAGCGAGATGTTGCCGATGTTCGTGGTGAACGTCGTGATCTCGTTCGAAGTGGGATGATCCGTGAGGCCACGCCCCACTAGGTCCTTCACGTTCTGCGGCAACCACGGAAACATGCTGGAGCGGCGGAGTAGCTTTGGACTTTCGATCGACCCGGCAGCGAGCACAACCGTCCCTGCCGTGAAAAATCTGGCTTGGCCGGTCCGAGTATTGCGGGCAACAATCGTCAGATGGCTGCCGTGATTCTGCACATCTTCGACATAATGGTTGAGGAGCAGGTGCAAACCTGGCCCATCCCCGTGGTTCACGCCTGGTGTCAGCCCGACCTGGTTTACGAGGAGCTCGGCCGTATTGAAGACGCCGGTTCCTTCGGTGAAGAAGTCGTCCTTTGGTGTGCCATCAGGTTTCAGATAAGGTTGGTGCAAGGCACGTGGCGTTTCCTCGATGATAAAGTCGTCGTTGAGCGAGGACTCCCGTAACCGGTCGACCACATCCTTGGCGGTGGCTCCCATCGATCTCGACTCATTCATCGTCTGCCCGGCTTGATCCAACAGCCCGCCCGCTAGGTCTTGTCGAACCCGAGACGGAAAGTAGTCCAGCTCCCACCCCTGAATGCTCGGGATCAATCCGGACCAAAAGATCGACCGGCCGCCGAAGTTGAGTTGCGGCTTTTCGCCGATGTAGTTCTGCGCGCCGCTGTGCCAGGTCTGCCAGAACGTATCGCAGCCGAAGTGCTTTGCTAAGCTGCTGTTGGGGATACGGGAGATGTTGTACACATGAGTGGGGTAGAGAAACGATCCGGCCTCCAGTACAAGAATCCGCTTCTGCAAACCGAGTCGGTCAGCCAAGTCATCCGCGAGCACCCCGCCGCCGATTCCTGAGCCAACGATGATGATGTCAAAGTCTTCGCGCCAGCCGATGTACTCCAGGAACAGGCGCTCCCGGGCGGCCGTGTCCTCCGAGACGAAATTCGCGTAGGTTGAAGGGGTGAAAGTCATGGCGTCCTCCCATTGTTGGAGTTGGCCGGTGTGGGCGCTGTGCGTCCCTCGGCGTACTCATCGTCGATCTGAAGGGTGTCTATTGGAAAGAATAGGGCAATCGGTTATGAAAAGCGACCGCTTCCGCCTCATGACGGAGCTCAGCCCAGGTAATGGATTTGTCTATGGGTGGGATCTTGGCAGGCGTACCATAGAGGCAGCACACTGTCGATGTGATGGCGCGCTATAGGATGCCGGCTAGTCGGTTGATGCCCAAGGTTGTTTGGGCGAAGAACAGTTGAAAGGCTTGATAGTCCTGAGACTGCATCGGTTGACTGCCTGCCGATCGGTCACAGTAGATGAGCCCGATCGGTTTCGCTCCAACCCGCAACGGCGCCACGATCGCCGATGTTGGTTTCCAAACTTCGAGAAAGTCCTGCTTCAGAGTCTCGGCCTTGTGGTCGGAAAAATTAGGAACGAGGAGGGGATCGACTCGCTTGAGAACCGTGAGGAAAAACTGATGCTCGCGGCTGAGTGAACCTGAAAGGGACCGGAGGTAGTGCGCCGGAGGGGTCCCACCGAGCACCAATTTCCCGACAAGCAGATCACTATCGCTTTGGTTCAGGAGCGCGAGGCCGACACGATGAAATCCGGCATCCTGATGGAGGGATTGGACATATGCCCCGAGTAGGCTGTTGAGATCTTTCGCTGCTTGCAGCGAGTTCTGAAAGGCGAGGAGTGTTTCAAGCGGCTTGGTTTGAATGGGGGCAGCAGGTTCATCTTTCGGTGGCACCACTGCCTGGTTGCTACCTACCGTCTGGTTCTTGGGGGATGGGTGCGGGATTGCGCTTGTGGCGTTCATCCCGGTTGGTGGTGGTATGGGTTCGTCGGAGGAGTCGATGGACAATCCCATTGAGCGGATGAGTTGACGCCCCCGATCCATGGCCCGTATCGTTAGGTCCGTGAAGAGGCCGGAAGAGAGTCCGCTTCCGTCTTGGAGCATTTTCTTGGCTTCCTCCCGAGCCGTCCGCGGGGCAGGACCAGTCAGCATCTCGACCAACCGAATGGAGCCAATGATGATTCCTCGGTAAGTCTGGGCCTCACTTTGCCAGCGTCCCATCGGCAGTTCCTCGGCATGACGGAAGAGTTCGATCAACTCATCCGGTAGTTTCCACATGTGGGCCAAGGCTTGCGCCAAGGTCAGCCGAGGTACACCGATCAGGCGTGTTTCTTGAAGCACGCATTCCGAGGGGAGCTTGGTTTTTGTGGAAATGGCCTGAAGAGCGAGAAAGAGGTCAGGGTCTTCGTAGGCAACGGCCAAATCTCCGATCGAGTACAGGAGGGTGTTGGTAAACAACTGCCCAGGCTGTGGATAGCCAATGGCTATTCCTAGTTCGCTGGCGTAGGTGGCTGAAATGAGAGACTTGGCAATCAAGGTTTGGAACTCCTGCTGGCGAATCGGCCAATGGTGCAGCTGTTCGACAAGATGAGCCGCCGCTACGAGGGAGCGGACCGTGTCGAGCCCGAGCCAACTGACGGCATGAGGGACCGACACAATCGTCTGCTGCGGGCTGTAGGCGATGCTGTTCGCCACTTGCAGCACTTTGCACGTGAGTCCATGATCGCGGCTGATCACTTGGGCCAGACTCGCAGCGCTGGACTGAGGCCCCATATGGTTCAGGATTTGCTGGCAGGTTGACTGTAAGATGGGAAGACAGCGACTGGATTCATTGAAGAGAGGCCTGAGTTTGCGATGGAGACGAGGGCGAATTCTGTCGATAAAGGCTGATTCCGTGGCCATGCCAGATGAAGTCATAGGGAGGTCCTGGTTGGGGATCAAAAGCTCTATCGGTCAGAATCATACGAAGCTTAAGAGCACGATATTTTAGAGAATTATAACGACCGATCCGTTATGAGGTAGGAAGGAATACGTTTCAGCCCTTGTCAGTTGTAGATCTCAAACAGTGCCAATACGAACACCAACGTAAGACTCGAATGGCAGTACATGAACCGGGCATGCGAGACAAGGAGGGCTACAATGACAGGAATACTGACTTGCCACTTCCGTCGGGGTATCGCTTCACTGTTTGCTATCGTCGTGAGCGTGATGATGTCTGGAATCGCGGTGGCCGGGGACGCCTGCAAGAACATCAAGTTCAAAGTAACGAACAAGCATGACTCGGGTGAAACGATCCTCATCAAGAAGGTCAAGTATTTCAACAAGGCGAACGGCAAGTGGCAGACAGAAGTCGTCAACCAGAATCTGACGTTGACACTTCCTGATGCAGAGAAGCTGCAATTTTTCCCGCAGATTGGAAAAGAAAAAGGATTGGCCTGTAAGTTTGGCACCATGTGCAAGACGCAAGGCGACAATCTGAGAGATGCTGAGGGTGAGGATCTCACGAAGTTCCGTTTCGTCTATAAATACATGGCGGCTGGAAAATGGTCGGGCGAGGTCGAGGGCGGTGACAAGGTGCCGGACGATCCAAAATGCTATGCCAATAGAACCTATGGGCCAGGAGAGTCTGGCTGGACGATTTTTGGGAAAGAGTGAGATAACGATTGAGAGTCGAGCTTGAATCCAGGATCAAAGGATGTGAGGCTAGCCTGCTAGCAGCAAGGCCTCACAATTTAGAGGGTGGGGAAAATTGGCTTTGCCCATGGGCCATGCGAAGAGTGGCGCCGCAGGGAAGCCACGGATTCTGAACGCTGGGTACACCACCCAGAACATGGCTGGTGACCGTTCTTTGGAGCACAGACTCTGCCAGAGATGGCGAGAGAGACCTCAGCGGGTCTCTCTCGCCTTAGATCCTGATCGGTGACGGGTGCGACTCCGTCGACTCAGAAAAACCTTACACCAAAATACAGGCCAGGCATCACGTTCGTATGAAAATCGGCTTCTTGCCCCGCGACACGGAACTCCCGTCCGAGCGCAGTGATATTGACCATGAAGTCGGCCGTCAAGGACACTTGTTCAGTCACCGCATGATCGACTCCAATGCCAAGAGGAATCAAGAACGAGCTGAAGGTATCACCGTAGCCAATTTCTGGCTCCCTCACGCCGGCACGCGCAAAGCCGATTCCGCCTTGCAAGACCAGCTTGGTCTGGTTGTTCATACCAGGAATGGCCCACCAATACTTACCCTGAACTGTGAGGTCAAAGAGAAAATCATCACCCGCGCCGGCATACTGGACTAAGGGACCAATGGAGATGTCTTCCGCTATGAAATAGTCCAGGTGCCCATTGAGAGCGAACTCCACCCCGTCGGGCGTGCCTCCCAAGAAACCGACCCCGGTCCCACCAGACCATCGTCCCATTCCCCCATCGGTCGGGTCATGGGCTGACACCAGACCGGTGGGCATCATGATAAGCCCGGTGAGTAGCAATGGAAGAACCATGAGTCGACGCCAAATATGATGGAGGTGTGTCATGCTGGTCTCCTTCTGTGATGGCCGATGGCCGAGAAAATCTGTCTCATCAATGACCGATCATTGAATGCGCCTTGGCACCTTCACATACCGGGGCTGTCAGGCTTTCCTGGTCATAACAGCCCTCCGTTGTCTTAAACAAGGGTATTGATCGAGAAATCGATAATTGGATCAGATTATTCTTGGGTGCGGAAGAATTGCCGGTAGGGGCGGTTCTTCGACGGTGCAGATGAAGCGCGGTGCACTGGTTCGTACGAGGAGGCAGCACCTTAGTCGAGCGGAGGTGCCTCTAGAAGCGTGGCCACTGTTGGATTAGAAGTTCGAAAACCATCCCTTGTTATGGAGGTTGTTCTCACAGCGTGCCAACTGTGCGCGGTAGCGAGCCGCGTTACGCTCGACCTTTTGGGCCACTGCCATGAGCCAACGTTTCCGCTTGTAGGTTTGACGTTGATAGCCACCGTGACCTTCGTGGTAGGCCAGATATTGGTTACGTGCATCCCACTTGCTGATACCCAGTGTTGTGGCGCTCATGCTGCCGTACCAGCCGATAAAATCCACGACATCAGCAAAGTTATCTCGGTGTGCGCGCCTGTTGCCGGTCTTCTTCTTGTACCAGTTCCAGGTTCCCTTCATGACCTGGGCATAACCATAGGCTGACGACTGGCGTCCCCACGGGATAAATCCAAGAAGATAATCCTTGGGAGCTTTTGCGTTGTACCGAAAGCGCGATTCTTGATGAATGATGGCTAGCTGCACGTGGATGGAACACCCCATTTTTATAGCTAGACGAGGCGTGGCCATACCAATTGCCTTTGTCGTAGAAGATAGCGCAGGAGTTCGTGATGTTGCGTGGGGAATCGTGGCGCAGGCGGTGAGCCACAGCGTTCCCGTGAGGACAAAGAGGAAGAAATAATGGAAATGTGTCGGTAGGGTCTAGGAATTACGCCCCTCCATGCGGCGAATTATTCCAGCATTCTATTGTCGGGAGTGGGATTGTATCGCGGCAACGGAGTCATTTGAATGATCATCCCGTCTACGCGTTGTCATGTCTGCTGAGGCCTGGAGACGATCAAGTTCAGCCAAGAGCGGCTCAACTTGCACCATGAAATCTTTCATCGCGTTTGCGGGATGCCACTCGCCTTGGGTACCTTCACGGTCAGCGGATTCCGATGAACGCCATTGACGCGAAATTCATAATGGTGAAGATGGGGGCCGGTGGCAAGACCGGTCATCCCTACATAGCCGATAATTTGCCCTTGTTTGACCCGTTGTCCGGTTCTCAGCCCTTTCCTGTAACCGGACAGGTGCGCATAAACCGTATCATACCGACCACCATGTTTAAGAATGATGGCATTCCCCAATCCGCCTTTTCTCCCTAGATAGGTGACGGTCCCGTCGCCTGTGGCCTTCACAGGGGTTCTGCTGGGCGCAGCATAGTCCACTCCCCGATGAGCACGGAGTCTGTTGAGGATAGGGTGTCTACGCTTCACGCTGAATCTGGAGCTGATACGGGTGAACTTCACGGGTGTGCGCAGAAAGGCCTTGCGCATGCTGCGGCCGGTATCGGAATAATATTCTGGTGACCATCTTCATGGGTGAATCGTACGGTACGATAGGGTGTTCCCGGTTGATAAACTCTGCGGCCGTAATCGGTCCTTCGCGTACTTTCCTGCCGTTCTTGAAATGCTCTTCGTAAATTATGGAGAAACGATCGCCGCTTCTAATATCAAGGGCAAAATCAATATCCCATCCGTAAATGGCGACAAGCTGCATGACTAGATTCTCTGAGAGGCCTGCCGCGACCCGGACAGGAACAGGGAATCTGTGATCGTGACAGTGGCGTGATTAATACGGGTCTCAAGTTCTTCGGTGATGGTCGTGGCCTGAATGCCATCATCATTTTTGCAACATGCAGGGTCGTGACTAGGTCCACTGGGTACTTCAGTGCCACGAACTGTTGTTCAAGCACCTGAAACCACGACCTGGCCGGTTTCCAGTCGTTTTAAGACCGATGTTTCTTTTCCCAGGGTCATGGGTGTGTGCAGGTCCTGAGGGCTCAGATGGAGCCGCTTGAAAATTCGGGCAAGACTGTCTCCCTTAGCGACCGTTATTTCCTGCCAGTTGGGGTCATCGAATTGTTCGGTGGGCTGTTCTGGTAGGTCTGCGGTGTTGGGTGTGTCACTCTCTGCGGTTTCGTAGATTTCGTCGTTCGGCAGGTCGAGAGTGTCGGTGATTGGAATCGTATCCGCACGTGAGGATTCTTCTGATCCATCATAGTGAAGTATGGGGCAAGGTCGCCGTCACGTCCTGTGCAAGAACAGGTGACTCCATGCCCAACCAGGGACCTGGAAAAATGACGAGACCCGCAAGGATTGGGAGAATCGCGCAAGGCGAACCATGATTGAGTGACCCAGCCATCGCTCGAGATCCCCACCATGGAAGTTGCTCTGTATGAACACCGTGAGTCGTCATGTCACCTCATTTTTCGCTGACAATATCTCTTGCGTAGGAGTCAGTCAATACATTCCGTCCTTCGGTAGGCCCTCCGCGGGCCGACTGTTCGACTTCGTGTCCTTCCAGGAAGACGGCTTGTTCCAGGGTGCGGGAAGAACTGTTGGTAGGGCACAGGATCTTCCACGGCACAGGAGATAAAATTGTGCGCTGGCTCGGACGACGAGCTGCGACGCATTGCGGTCACGGACGGTGACGGTCAGTCACACGAGGTCACTGCGGTGATAGAAGGACCCCATGCTCGGTAGTTTCTCGAAGAAACAGGAGGTGTCTGGACGGTACAGGATATAGGAGGGATCGAAGCTCGGTCGCTCGAGATCGACATATTTTTGGCGGACACGATTCCCAGTTCTTCGTCGAAGTACGTCGATCTTGCAGCTCAGGTCCTGCAAGGCCGTGACGATCGCCTGGAGCATCTTGTACCTATCTGGAGTGTCCGAACACACGTGTCTGCGCAGCCCTGACCTTGACCTGACTCTCTTCAGACAACAGATCTGCGTCTGGCATCCGATTGATTGTCGTGTCGCATTTCGTAGGGCGTACAGGCCGAGACCAGGACGGCTCCGACAAGCGCGGTCAGCATCAGCCATCGCGATAGTGTCCGCGAACGCAGGGGTTGTTCGACGATCATGACGAGGTGTCGATTCCTGAGAAAGAAACAGGGCTCGTTGCAGCGCGGCGAAGAAGTTCTGATAGACCTTCGGGTCGTCGATGGGTTTGTTGTTATAAATGGCATTGGCAGCTCATCTTTCCAGACGTTTCTTGCCGTACGGTCACAGTGATCGTGACGACGTCGTAGTAGTTCGGTTCTGCGAACCGTGCCGCGGTGACGAGACCCAGGCCTTCATTGGCCCGTTCAATGATGAAACCTAAGTCCTGTAGAGAGGCGATGACACCGCGAATAGCAGCGTTTCGGTCCGTGGTGCAAACTCCTGGTTTGGAGGCTCCGGATCTTCATCTGGGCTTCGGTCGGGGCCAATAAGTCAGGCTTCACTTCGGGAGCGGCGCAACCCTGCAGGGAAAGAATTCCGGCGAGCAGAAGGCCGGCGCCGAACAATGGGATATGCATCGTGAATGTATTCATGCCACGTCCTCAGATTCGATGGGCTTCTAAAAACACCGCCTTGGAAAGTTTGGCGAAAAATTGCTGGTAGATCTCCGGATCTCGGATGATTTCCATATATTGCTCGCCCGGAGGGATACGGCCCGATTGTCCACTTGCCCGTCCCCTTCCATGCGACCCGATAGAACACGACGCGGACTTCCTGGCGGGTCGCTTCGGGATTAAGCCCGGACGGGCGATGATGGACGGCGATCTTCTGATGGAGGTCAACCGGCTGCGACCCACCAAGGGAGAGCAACGGTACCAGCAGCGACATACTGGCCATACTCTCGAGCGCTACGTTCTTTGGTGGCTCGGAGAAACCGGCCTTCTCCGCTGGCTTTCTTCGACCTGAAAGCCCAAATCCTGGAGGACGGCGGCCGAGCGGAGAGGAGTTCTCAGTCGTTTGGGGTTTCAAACATCCCGGGTCTGCCATCTCCCGGTTCTTCCGGGATGTCCGGCGTCGGCGCGAAGGCTCAACCGGCTCCGGTATGGGTGACGCGCACCCACTCAGCAAGGCAGGTGCCAGGATCGCGACCAGACTGCCCCTTCCCCTCATAGCGAGCATCCGTCCGGCCATGGGTCAGAACTGGGTGGGTTGTACGCAAAGTCTCGGACCTTCTTGTCTACTCATACTTTGATGATGGTGAGGTCCGTTGGCGTTACGAGCTTGAACTATCACGTGAATTGGCGCCGAGAATTATGATACCGGCAAGGAGTTGAGCTTGCCGCTATCCACGCGATCAGGTTGAGACCTTATCGTAGATCCAGACCTCGCGCCGATTCTCATCGGTGGTCCACGATATTGGGACTTCCGGGGAGCTCGGCCTGGGAGGCAGCCATACGCTTTGATTTCTCCTGACCTTTACCGGCGGTGAGGCGGTCTTCCTAGATTTCGGCCTTGTTTCCGCCACAGCCTGCGGCGGCGGCTGAGCTGTCACAGGCTTAGGATGCTCAGATCAAGTTTGTCACTGAGTTCCCCTTTCTCTGGTCTCGTGAGTGGAGATGTGAGGCCTATGGATGGTGACAGGCTACTGTTCCTCTGGGACTGTGTCAACTTTACCACGAAGAAACAGGCCCTTCACTCTCGGTGATGGTGAGTACACTCCACCGTGCCGCCAGCCTCCTGTAGCTGTGAAGTCTACCCGAGAAGAGTTACGGAGTCAAACTGGAAGTCTTACCGGTCTATCGATCCGGACTCTGCGAAGGCGATCATGTTGGATTGATCAGCTGGCAGATTCAAAATCACCACTCAAAGAATCTTGACGGCCTTGAACCTGATGCAAAAAGGACGCCCGATCGCTGACGTCAGTTCGGATCCGTTATGTTCCGCGAGAAACCTGCAGGTACCGAGCAACATTCAGTCGAACGCACTGGCACAGGTCACTCCTGATGAAGGTCGCCTGATCCGCCGAACAGAAGGCGACCGAAACAACCAACGTTAGAGCCTCGGCGGTGGTTGTTGCGCTCCGATCAAGCTGTCTCATTTTATCCGGAGGGTGGAGAAAGCGGCTGGCGATCGCGCGCGCGCTCATGCTGGAACCCGACGTGCTGCTCCTGGACGAGCCGACCAGGTATCAAGACGTCGAAGGGATCCGCATGGCTCAAAGCCCTGCTGAAGGCTGAAAGCTAGCCGTGTATCATGATCAGCCACGCTCGGCGGTTCTTGGAGTCGGTGACGACGCGGATCTGGAATTGGACCGAAGCTATGGCTGGAGTCTTTCGAGGCAAACGGTCGGTATAGTGAGTTTCTCGAACAGAGGGAGGCGGCGCTGCAAGCGCAAGCCGATTATCAGGCGTCGTTAGCCAATCATGTGCAGCATTAATTAAATAGCTCAGGCGAGGGCCTAATTTTAATACGACGAAAGCCAAGGCCCGGATCGATTCTGCAGGTCGGCTGATCGGCAGGTTAAACAACGCTCAAGTCGCGACAGAGATCACCGGCTGCCATCGACTTTACGGCTTCCGGACGAAAGTCAAAGCGAGTGATGATTGTGAAGGACTTGAGAAATCGCTCGTTGGAAGACCGATCGTATCTGGCCTTGATCTGCTCCTGGGCCCTGGCAGAGCGAATCGGACTCCTGGGCTAGGGCAAATAAGCAGAACAACCATCCGCGAAACTCCTGGCCGGTACGTTGGAACCTGATAGCGGGGCTATCACGCGCGCGGATCGGCTGCCGGTGGTGACCTTTTAGCAGGCAGCATCAAGAATCGTTGGATCAGCAAGCGACCGTGCGGCGTGCTCTTGCTCCGGCCGGCAGAGATGCTGTCAATCATATATGGATCGCTCTATTCATCTCGTTTCCTGGGCCAAGCGCTTCCTCTTCAAACCGGAACAGCTGGATCTCTCGGTTTCACGCCTCTCCGGTGGGGAGCAGGCGCGGTTGCTGATTGCCCGGTTGATGGAACCGGCTGACCTTCCTGTCCTCGATGACCCCACGCACGATTTGGATATCCCGCGCATATTGTGCTGGAAGAGGCACTGGGAATTTACCGGCGCACTGGTGCTGGTGACGCACGACCGGTGGCTGTTGGACCGTGTCTCCACGAGGCTTCTTGCGTTGGATAGGATGGGTCATGCCGAGTGGTTTTTGCTGATTATGGTCAATGGGAAGCGGCGCAGTCGAAAAGACGTCGGAGGAAGCCGACGAGCGCGCTGAGATCCTTGCAGGGAAGCCAAGTGCAGAAACCAAACGGAAGAAAGAGGCCTATCTTACAATGAACAACGGG